>JAEZNF010000056.1 GCA_023441845.1 Bacillota bacterium
GTATACGGCCAGGAGTTCAATAGCTTAAAGCTGGTACCTACAATTTGGCTGGTTTACCTGTCAAAATTGAACGATAAAACCTTGTTTGAGAAAGCTTTTCAAAGAATCATCAGCAATCCTAAAATGCTGCATGACTTTATGGAATTGACCAGAAAAGGCGGTATCCGTAACGGTATGGGCAGAAGTGTAAAGCGTGCCGTAAATAGCTGGCTGAACAACAAATTGAATGAGTACCACGCAACACGCTATAAAGGCAAACTGGAGGAAGTTATAAAAACCGCAAGGCCAATTGCCGGCGAGAGGATTCAGCCTTTTGTTGACTATATCATAAATGGCAATGAAGATGCTTTTGCAAGGGCATGCAACTTAAAAAAGGTTGTTTCGGCTTTGAATGCAGGCCGGCTTGATAGTGAGACTTTATTGACGATACGTGAATACAACCTGCAGCTCGAAGAGTTGAAACACACTTTTGGCAGCCTGACACCGGAACAGAAAAAAGCGATTTTTGAATTCATGCTGCCAGGATTGAAATATAATGCGTTGGTTTCAAACCTTGTTACTATTGAGCGCGTATTTGCTTTGGAAACCGGAAAAGTAAGAAAAGCTGGTGAGCATGGTGCATTTGAACAGGTACAGGTTTTGAAAACCTCAATTCCGGTTGAATTGGTTGACATGGTTTCAAAAAGACTTGCTGATCAAGAAAGTTACAGAAAATCAAGAATGCTGCCTTTCGGCCTGATTACAGCCAACAGCATGACAATTACAAGCGAATGGAAAAGGGCAATTGACACCGTACTTCATAAAAGCGGCAAGGATGTTTTTAATGTGCCCGGCAATGTTGGCGTTAGAATCGGCGTAGACACATCAGGCTCAATGACCGGCAAGGTAACGCCAAGCCTGTCGGCAGTTGATATCGCTTCGCTTTTCGGCTCCATGGTTTACATGAGCATCAACCACGCGAACGTGTTTGCAACTGCAACCGTGACTAAAAAAGTAATAGTAAACAAAAACGACAACCTTTTCGGCAACGCCAGAAGGATTGCTTCAACAGATGTTGGTTACGGTACCTGCTTCGAGCCTTTGCTCGATAACTATGAGGGTGAGAAGTATGTCATTCTCATCACAGACGGTCAGCAGTCCGATAATCTTGAAGCCAAATGGGCAGGCTTACGCGGCAGACCTGCAGGTTCCAAGCTGATTATCTGGCATGTCATGGGTTACAACAACAAGGTTTCGGCAAGAACTGATGTGGTATACCTGAAAGGCTACAGTGACAGGCTGCTTAGTGTATTGAAAAACATCATTGAGGATAAAGCAGGTCAGTTGGATCATATTAAGGCTATAAGCCTGTAAAAAAAGTTATTTGGGAGGACTTAAAATATAACTTTCAATTCTTTTTCAGCACGAACTTTATTCTCAACCAGAAATCAGTGTACAATGCGAATTCTGGGGCTGAAGGAATGGTAATACGGCACAGAAAGGACACTTTGCCCATGAGAAGGTGGATGGCAAAGATAAGGAAAAAGGATTTTAGAACTTAGCTTTAAAATCCGGAAGGGAGCGGTTAAGTCCAATATAAGGGATTCAACCCCTCTCTTTATTTGGTTTGATTATACAAGAGAAAATGACTGAAAGCATTTGATTTAAAGTCAACTTGTCGTAATGATGACGAACTGCAAACCATTGAAATAATTGAGATCGGTACAAATAACACAAAAATATTTTCAAGATTTTTACGCTAATATTTGATAAACTAAAAATGCTATAACATCCAGACCTAAGGACTGGAAAACATTATGAACTTAAACAGAATTAAATTTGCATATCTATACTAATGAGATTATGCATTTGGGGAGAAACCCAATTATTCATATAAAGGAAATGTGGTGAGGTTATGATAGAAATCAAAGGAAAATACAACACGGCAAAGGTATTTACTGATAATGTGGAAGACGTTGCGGTTGCCCAGATTTTAGAGCTTTGCAATCAGGAGTTTGTCAAGGACAGCGTTATTAGGATTATGCCGGATACTCATGCTGGGGCAGGCTGCACAATCGGAACAACCATGACAGTTTCGGATAAGATAGTGCCCAATCTTGTGGGTGTTGACATCGGCTGCGGTATGGAAACCATAAAGCTTGCGAATAAAGATATTGACCTTAGAAAGCTGGATGAGGTTATCCATGAATATATACCTTCTGGTTTTGATACCAGAAAAAAGCAGCATCCTTATGCCAAAAATATTGATTTTGACAAACTGGCGTGCAAAAAAAATGTCGGCATAGATAGGGCCAAACTGAGTATCGGCACATTAGGTGGAGGCAATCACTTTATTGAAGTAAATAGAGACGATGCCGGAAATCTGTATCTTGTTGTACATTCGGGAAGCAGGCACCTTGGTAAACAGGTTGCGGAGTTTTACCAGGGTCTTGGCTATAAGGAATTGATAAAGAACAATGAATATATATCGGAGATTATCAGGAAGCTAAAAGAAGAAGGGCGTCAAACAGAGATTGATCAGGAAATCCGGAAGGTAAAAACTGAAAATATCAGCAAACATCTGGCCTATGTCCAGGGTAAAAACTACAACGACTACTTAAGCGATATGAAAATTGTACAGAAGTTTGCGGTATTAAACCGTAAGGCTATTGTAGATGAGATAGTAAAGAGAATGGATCTGGAAGCTGCCGAGCAGTTTACTACAATCCATAATTACATCGACCTTAACAATATAATCCTTAGAAAAGGCGCAATTTCGTCGCGCAGTGGTGAGAAAGTCCTGATTCCAATAAACATGAGGGACGGAAGCTTGATTTGTGTCGGAAAGGGTAATCCGGATTGGAATTACTCGGCACCACACGGTGCGGGCAGGCTAATGAGCAGGAGCAAGGCAAAGCAAGTCATAAGCCTTGAGGAATTCCAGAAGTCCATGGAGGGTATCTATACAACAACCGTCAACAGATCCACCCTGGACGAATGTGCTCTGGCCTATAAGCCTATGGATGAAATAATGGGCAATATAAAAGACACTGTTGAGATTGTTGATATAATTAAACCGGTATATAATTTTAAAGCGGCAGATTAAAAAGGAGAATTAACAATGTTATTTGATACACACGCACATTTTAATGATAATAGATTTAAGCATGACACGGATGAGGCAATAAAGAATGCCTATGAAAGCGGAGTTTCATACATTTTAAACGTATCATACAATATCCCGTCAATTGATCATTCCGTTTCGTTATCCAAAAGGTACAGCTACATATATGCGGCTGTCGGAATACACCCTCATTATTCAAAGGAAATGAACGATGAAGTGTTAAACAAGGTACGGAGTATGGCAGAAAACGATAAGGTTGTAGGTATAGGCGAGATTGGGCTTGATTACTTCAGAGACCTGTCACCTAGGGATGTTCAGAAAAAGTGGTTTGCAAAACAGATAGATCTGGCAAAGGAACTTAAATTGCCTGTAATAGTACACATAAGAGATGCGAATGAAGATGCTCTCAATGTCTTAAAGGCTGAAAATGCCAGAGATGTAGGCGGAATTATCCACAGCTTTTCAGGAGATGTAAAGATGGCAAAGGAGGTCCTGAATAATAACTTCTATATTTCGGTAGGAGGTCCTGTGACTTATCGTAATGTAAGAAACCTGATTGATGTAGTAAAGTTTGTGCCGGATGACAGGCTTCTTATTGAAACGGATTGTCCGTACCTCACACCGGAGCCTTTCAGAGGAAAAAGGAACGATTCCAGCCTGGTTCGCCTAGTTGCTGAAAAGATTGCCGATGTTAAGGGCAAGAGCTTTGAGGAGATAGCCAATGTAACTACAAATAATGCAAAGAGGTTGTTTAATATTATATAATTTGCGGTAGATGAC
>JAEZNF010000154.1 GCA_023441845.1 Bacillota bacterium
TAACCTATGGGTTCAATACAAAAGCCAGTATAACAACATCCAGCATCGGGGATGGCGTATTCAAGGATGGTTTCATTTGCTGCCTGCAGAATCCAATATCAGCTCGCAACGGTGAAGTCATTGAACCTCAGGAGTACAAGCTCAAGCTTGAGGAAAACGAACTGGATAGTCACAATGTACTGGCTGCAGCATCATTTGCCATAATAAACGGCATCGATCTCAATTATATTGATGGAATTTCGACTTTTTGAACAATAATATTCTTAGGACAAACGCATCAATTTGAAAAGTAATAATAATACAAAGCGAGAAGCCATCAAGTTTTAAGGTAAATGATGAGTTCTCGCTTTGTTGTAGGAGTTAAGGACAGAAAAAGCCCTTGGAGACGGTTGTCGGGTTTTCTATCTATTTTTTTGATTTTTGGGCATTTTCTAAAGTAGTTTTAAGAATATCTTCATCAAATGTATTTAAAATTAGTGACAATCTACCTTCCATACCCCATGAGAATCCTTTTTTAATAATGCGGATACTTTTGTTTTTCATTAGTGGTTGTACCAGTTTGTATAGTGATAATGCCATTTTGTTTAAAAGGCTAAAATTATTAAATGCATTCTGATCCATAGTGGTATTATCATCTTCGCCAAAACTATAGTCCAGGTGCCAGTGCAGCTTGTTTTCCACACTCCAGTGTCCACGTATGGATTCGGCACATAATTCTACATCGCGAAGGCTGGTTATGTAATATCTTACCTCTATAGCTTCTTTCCCGGTAACGATGTTACAGACGTATTTCTCGTAGCAAATAAAATTGCGTAGATTTTTCCATGACTGGTTGCCATTGAATCTTTGTTTAGCTTTATGTATATAAAAACGGCGTACTTCTACCTGCCCATGAGACTTTTCGGATGATTCATAATAGTCTTTTCCCTCTGATTTTATCTTTGCTTTAATATCAGCGGTAAAAAGTGCTTCCGCATCATCGGATAGAGTGCCTTGATTACCTTTAAGTGCTCCTACGTAATCGCCTTTCTGTCCAACGATTACTTCAATGGTCTCCTTCTGTGTATGAAGAGCATCAAAAGAAACAATGCAATCCTTTAATTGAAGGGTTCTGAGCACTTCCTGTGCAACTGGTATCTCATTTGTCTTTTTATCAATTGTACGAGAAAACAGACAAATTTCTGATGAAGCGTCGAATACATGAAGTGTCTGTAAATTGCGGATTTCTTCATCAGTACCATATTTTCTACCTGTTCCTTTTTCCTCTTTACCATCAACGCAAATGAGACGAGGCCCGGAATCTTTTAATTTCAAGGAGTTTTTTATACTCTTCAGATTTTCCATAAGGAAATTTACAGTGGCCAGTTCCATTTGTACTGGGTTAATCAATGCAAAGACTCTTCTGAAGGTGTCGTGGGAAGGTATACCATTTTCAAGCTTTAGAAACTTTTTGAGCCACTTTTCCTTTTCGTTGCCGAATTCTTCAATCTCCAACCATGTGGAAGCATTACAAAGTATCGCAAGAAAGGCAATAAGTATAACTTCGGAAAGGGGGTAGTCAATCATTCCCTCCACTCTTTGGTCGCTAATCTCTTTAAACAGGCGTAAAAACCGATGGATAGTCTTTTTTGGCGGTGAATAATCGTCTGGAGTAATTCCGGCAGATTTAATTATTTCCTTGTATTCCAGGATCGGTTTGCAAAGCTTAGCCATTTTTAACCTCCCATTTTATGCTGTATTTTTGCTTGAACCTCTTAATCTCATTGGATTCTTCTGATAAATAAAGCTTCTCATTTACATTTACCTTATATAGATGGCTGAAATGAAGGATAACATTCTGCAAATCTTCTCCAAATGTGCGAAGCATAGTATCCTTAATCATTCTAAGGCCTCGATCAATTCCTGATACCTGTGCTTCTGTAGGATGTGTTTTAAAATCAAGTTCAGGAAAAGTAATGGAGAGATAGGAATACCGATAAAGATAATCGTCATATTTACCATACATAAAAGAAAGAATGGCTGCGACCATAACAAGGTCCCCGTTTTTTGTAAATGTTCTTCGGAGTCCCTTGTAAATGTTGTCACAGACAGTCAGGATAAGAGCTGAAAGGCCATATTCATATACAACGACAGTACCTGCAACCTTATCCTTGGGTGAAATCAGCCCGTCTTCTTCAGTTATTCTGCCGAGATAAGCATCACAGACACGCTTTACTTTTTTAGTTCCGGGTACTCTCTCAGAATGAGCAGCATAGAGATAATACTTGCCTTTAACATAGTTGATGTAAGTACCTTTTTCTTTATATTTCAATACCCATTCAGGATAATTCGCCATAAAACAAACACTCCTAATTGTATTACATAGTATGTAATACAATTATAACATAAAAACAGCTAGAAATCCACTAATTTCTTAGCAAATTGAGATATTTAATTAAATCTGGCAAAAATAAGATGCGTTTATCCTAATAATATTCTCCAATATTCATTTCAGGGATTTGCAAGTTGATAAATATGTAATATAATATAAAATAATGATAAGTTGTCAGACTGAACAAATTGATTTTATAATTTTAAAGGACGTTAATGTTTATGAGTTGCTTTTTTAATTCTAAAACAGGCCATTCGCGAATAGATATACATTAGAAAAATTCGTTTAATATACAGATGAACCTTGAGAGGAGAGTGGGGTCGGATGGTCGGAAACATCATAGAGAACAACATGGTGACTATTTCCGGAAAGGTGGTTTCCAATGTTGAGTTCAGTCATGAGGTATATGGTGAGGGATTTTATTATTTTATGCTGGATGTGCCGAGACTGAGCGACAGTAGTGACAGAATACCGGTTACCATATCTGAAAGACTTGCCAGCAAGGATAAGTTGGAAATAGGTACGATCATAGAGGTGGAGGGCCAGTTCCGATCTTACAACAGCTATAACAACGAAGGCAATAGATTATTGCTGACGGTATTTGCAAGAGACATTACATTTCTGGAGGATGAGAAGAAAATTAAAAATCCCAACCAGATCTATCTGAATGGCTATGTTTGCAAAAGGCCGATATACAGGACTACACCTTTCGGCAGAGAAATAACTGATATATTGCTTGCCGTTAATCGCCCGTATAACAAGTCGGATTATATTCCCTGCATTGCATGGGGAAGAAACGCCAGGTTTTCTGAGAATCGAACTGTCGGCGACAACATCAAGATTTGGGGAAGGATACAAAGCCGGACTTATCAAAAGAAGCTTGAATCAGGAGATGTTCTGACAAAGGTTGCGTATGAAGTGTCAATCTCGAAGATGGAAATAGCAGGTTTGGAACAAGCTGAGGAAAAGCCCGGGGATGAACTTACTCCTCCGCAAAACGAATAGATTACAAGGCTGGCATAAACACCGGCCTTTTTTGTTGCCCTGAGCTTTTTATTTCTTTTGGATGACTTAAACTTATATGTCTTGAAATATCTTGGTGATTATATTATTGTATATGTAACACACGACTGATTTGCGCTTTTATGCAGATGGTCAGTAAAGCGAAAAGGAAGGTATTATCTATGATAAAAGTCGTATACGGACCAAAGGGAATGGGCAAAACCAAGATACTTATTGATACCGCCAACAAGCTTGCACAGGAAGCAAAGGGTGTTGTGGTCTTCATAGACAGCAGCTCCCAGCTGATGTATGATCTGAAGCATGTAGTAAGGTTTGTGAATGTGTCAGACTTTCCGTTGTCCGGATGCGACGGCTTCCTCGGCTTTGTCTGCGGTATTCTGTCACAAAACTACGATATTGAAGGAATATTTATTGATGGATTGAATTACATAACAAAGCAAAAAGCTGCAGAGCTTGATACTTTCTTAGAAAATCTTGAAACCGTTGCTGAAAAAGCGAACATCGATTTTTATATTACTCTCAATGGGATGAATGAAGAAGCACCGGAGTTTTTGAAGAAATACAACTCCCATGAATAAGGAATGAGGGGACACTCATGCAAGGCAATATCGCGGGAGAGTGTCCCAGTTTTTTACTTCTTCTCTTCGATTTAAGCTACACGCTTATGCCGGAATGAATCCGGCATAAGCTCACGCAGGCTATGCCTGCGC
>JAEZNF010000206.1 GCA_023441845.1 Bacillota bacterium
GAGTCCGGCTCATCGGCGTCGCGACTGCTGAGACGTTATATTAAATACCGCCCACCGACGTCGCCCGGGGCTCCGGCCGACGGGCTGAATATTAACACTCTGTAATAATAGTTTAAGGAAAGTATGGTATTTCATATGGATGAGCAATGGAACGTAATCTGTTATTTAGCTGAGTTATTTGAGAGGAATGGCATTGAGTATCAATTTGATGCATCGACATCTGTTTTTATTCACGGAATCGACTTCTTAATGGATGATATTGATGTGATTGTTCTGAAGAAATACAAGAATAAGGTTTTGGATCTTTTTACTGAGTTTGAAAAAACGGATATTGTAGTATATAACAATTTTATGGAATACATCTTCACATATATACAAGGTCAAAAGGTTCATTTAATGTTTATATATAATAAAGTTGACTGTATTGAGGAAACGAGAGATATTGTTTATAATGGGATTAAAATACACGTAAAGATGATAGAGTTTTATCGAAAACATATAAAAGATGATCATCCGTTAATTGAGTTGATTGATAAAAGAATAAAAATGTATTCCAACCTTGACTCCGCCGAGCGGTCGGAGAATGGGCAGAGCTTTGCCTAACAAAGCAGTTTATATTGGGTTTGTGGGGGGAAATATGAAAAATTATACTCAAGTTTATGTGAAAAATAGTTTTGAAGCGGCAGAAATGCATTGTAAAGCTTTTGGTGCAGAAATTACATTTGAAGTGAGAAATGATGATAAAACTGCTTATGTACACTGTGAATTATCTGTAGATGGTGAAGGTTTTTTAGCATTAGGTGAAGCGGCGAATCCTTGTGACATAAACATAGTCCACAAAATGAAATGGGAAACTATGACGTTTAATGTTTTTGAGATGGGAAGCGAAGAGGCTGTTTGTAATGCCTTTAATATTTTGAGTGATGGCGGTGTTATTATTAATCCCATTCAGGAAGTTCCATGGAACAAATGTTGTGCGACTGTTATAGATAAATTTGGAGTGTGTTGGTGGATTGCAATTTGATAAAGCTAATGAGAATTATCAGAAGTTATTTTGCTTCGTTATGTTTATATATGTGGTAAGAAGAAAAAAGGGCCTCCGGCTGTAGCGCGGATAGAGAAAGGAATGCCTCATTGTTTAAAGTGTGAAGTGAAGATTATTGTTAGGGAGTGATAAACATGAAGAAAGTCGGGATCGTAGGTGGGCTTGGCCCAGCCTCAACAATAGACTATTATAGAGAGATTATTGAAATTTGTAGAAAAGTAAACGGTAATGACAATTATCCTGAGATTGTCATTGATAGTATGAATATGGGCGAACTTGTTATAGGAATTGAAACGCATAATTATAATAGTGTTGCAAATCAAATTCTAAATAGCATTTCAAATCTGCAAAAAGCAGGTGCGAGTTTTGCTGCAATTGCATCTAATTCTCCGCACATCATATGGGATTTGATTATAGATAAAACCTGTATTCCGCTTGTAAGTATTATTGATGCTACCTGTGACTATATTGCACAACACAATTATAAAAAGGTATTAATTTTTGCAACTAAATTTACTATGGAAAACGGGTTATATAGCAATGCATTAAAGAACAGATCCATCGGTTGGATATTGCCAAATAAAGAAGATATAGAAATACTTGGGAATATAATATACCCAAACCTTGAGAATGGAATAGTGATAGAAGAAGATAAACAAAAGATGATTCTTATTGCCGAAAAATATATAAAGCAGTATAGTGCCGATTCAATTCTATTGGGATGTACTGAGATACCCCTAATGATTAAATCTGGCGATGTTTCCGTTCCCGTGATTAATTCAACCCGGATTCATATCGAAAAAATATGTGAGATACTTTTGCATTAACTACGAAAAGCAGGCATAATTTGCATTATTGATTAAGTTCGCACTTGAATTAGAAGAAGACCCAGCCTTGCCTTCCAGGCGTACGGCTGGGGAGTGTGCCATACACCAGAGAACAAAGCTGTCAGCGCAAGGGCGTGCATTGTCTGAGTCCCTGACTTGGCTCCCGAGATAATAGTCCCTGCAGCACACCACATCGTGTGGCGGTAAATATAGCAGTGCTTTGTAGTATATTTAAAATGTTGAGGTAGTCTACTATGGAATTAATGACTTATCAAGACTTTGAAACCTTATTAAATGGTTCAGCAGGTGCTTATTATACAGGAAGATGGGCCTATTTCAGCGAGGTAATACAAATTATAGAAAGTCAAAAAGATATAAAAAAGGTACTTGAGTTAGGGCCATCATTCATGCCTGTAGTAAAAGATTGTGATATCATGCTCAAACCTGAGACTGATGTTTGGGGAAGACCAACAGTAAAATCGCAAAAGGAATATTATCACGATGCTACTATGATTCCGTGGCCAGTTGAAGATAAAGAATATGATGTTTTTATCGCCCTCCAAGTATGGGAGCACCTAGTTGGTAGGCAAAAGGAAGCATTTAAAGAAGTAATGCGTATATCTAGAATGGCTATATTAAGTTTTCCTTATCTATGGGATTGTCCAAAAGATAATGCTAACTATCCTGAGCATCATATGATTGATGAAACAATTATTTCCGAATGGACATTAGGTATAGCACCTGAAAAAGTAATAAGAATACCGAGAACTGGATCCAAGGTGTCAAAAGGGCCAAGAATAATCTACTTTTGGAAGTTTTAGAGAAAAACAAAAAGATTGAGGAGAAACAGCGCAGTCGGAACAAGGGTACCTGGGGAAAAGACATCCGGCCTTATACCGTTAACAGCAGTAGAGCGAGCAGGCACCATACTGATTCGCTGGGCTGGTCGCAGGCAAAACCTGACTGGTCGCAAAAACTAATTTTGGGGGGGATTGTAAGTGGCATGTGAACGGACAAATAATTTGGGAAATGAAAATAATTGTAAATGCACATTTACTCATTGTGATAAATGGGGTAAATGTTGCTCTTGTGTTCTGTTCCACCGGACAAAAGGTGGTGTACCAGGCTGCTTTTTTACAGCCGAAGCTGAAAAGACTGGGAATAGGGATGTTGATTATTTTATTAAGAACATTGGCATCCCTTTGAAAGAAAGTCATTAAACTTATAGAATTATTTTGGCTTTCTATGACGAAGGAATTGTAAAAGAGATACGGCCTGGACTCCGCCGAGCTTCCAGCTGTCGGGCCGATTTATCTGGAAATACGTGGCTGTTTTATAGTGCTAACTAGTGATTATTTATATTAGCGGAGTGACTTATCCACCAAGATTGTATACTTGAAAATGAAATACTGCGATTTAGTGAGAAATATGAAGCAAATTAAAGATTATTGAGGGAGGTAGTGTATGAATATAACAATTAAGCCACTCACGCTTGGGCTTGCCGAGGACTATTTCGATTTTTTTGAAAATCGCGCATTTACAGACAACTCCCCATATCGTTGTTATTGCCAGATGTATCAGATGTCTAAGGAGCAGG
>JAEZNF010000235.1 GCA_023441845.1 Bacillota bacterium
ACATACAATAAAAAAACACTATACATACTAATTTTACATCATTACTGAATTACATGTAAATATTACAAGCATAAAATATAAATTGGCCGGATAGATTAAACTGACTTATATTATGTATATTAAATTATAATTGAAATTAAAGCCTTCAAAGTATATAATTATTCTATCTTACGACCCTATTAAGAATACTCGGTAAAGAAAGAGACTAATATGATTGATATATTTAAAACCTTAAACAGTAATGAAATGATACGGACCAGAGATTTTGAGGAAGGCATATGGGTAAACCTCACAAATCCTACAGAAGATGAAATTAACAGGGTTAGCAGTAAGCTTAGTGTCGAAAAAGACTTTTTAAAAGCTGCGCTTGACGAAGAAGAAAGAGCCAGAATTGAATATGAAAACGGCCAGCTTCTTATACTTGTCGACATACCTATCATCGAGAAGGAAGGCAAGCTTAATGTATATACAACCATTCCTCTCGGTATTATACTGATCAAGCATTGCATAATCACGGTATGTTTAAAAGACGACACCCTTTTGGATGATTTTATGAACAGCAAGGTTAAGTCTTTTGTAACCCAGTACAGGACAAGGTTCATACTGCAAATACTCTACAAAAACGCTACAAGGTTCCTGCAGTATCTCAGGCATATAGAGAAAACAAGCAGCAGAATTGAACAGGACTTACATAAATCCATGAAAAACAAGGAACTTCTCCAAATGCTGAAGCTTGAAAAAAGCCTTATATACTTTTCAACGGCTTTGAAGGCAAATGAAGTTGTCTTTGAAAAGCTGATGAAGTACGATCATATAAAAAACTATCCGGAAGATGCCGATCTTTTAGAAGATGTCATAATAGAAAACAAACAGGCCATTGAAATGGCCAACATATACAGTAACATTTTAACCGGAACAATGGGTGCCTTTGCCTCGGTTATTTCAAATAACCTCAATATTGTGATGAAGTTTTTAACATCGGTTACCATTGTTATAGCTATTCCTACAATGATCTCCGGCTTTTTCGGAATGAATGTGGACTTGCCTCTTAAGGGGCCTGCTTCTTTTTATGTTATTGCCCTGTTAGCCGTTTCTTTAAGTATTACCGCCGGCGTTGCCCTTTATAAAAAGAAGCTGTTTTAGTGCTGATTTGACACCAAACATCGACATGATATTCATAAAAAATTTATTCGAATTGTAAATCATGGTTGACTATGAGTGCCGTTGTATAGTATAATAAACATTGTGACTCCTGTATTTTATATTTTGCAGGCAATACCTATCCCAATGCAAGTAGTAAGTTCATTTTAATTTAAGTATTTATTATAAAAGCAGATAGAAGATTCGCTATCTGCTCTTTTATTAGTGGCTGACAAGGAATATCCACCGCCTTTAATTGCTTTTATCTCAACTTCTGCTTTTTTAATTTTCATTGGATTTACAAATATTATCCTGTATAATTTCTTGGGGGCACATGAGCTTTTTATAAGACCATAGTAAAAAAACATGCTTCCCAATCAGGGTATCTTTACTACCCCATCTTTTAAAACAGTTCCAAGTAAATCCTTAAGCTTTCTGTTGCTTTCTTTATCCTTGATTGCTACCCTTATATACCTTTCATCCAGGAATTTAAAATTGCTTGCATCCCTTATTAGGATGCCGCGGGCCCCCATTATATCTTTAAGTTTTGCTGAATTAAAGTTCTCATTTAATATTTTAATTAAAATAAAGTTGGTTTGAGGCTCGAAGACCTTTAACTCCTTTAATTGAGAGAGTTCTTCAAAAAAATGTTTCTTTTCTGCAATAAGCCAATTAGATGTTCTGGTAAAATATTCCCTTCCGTTTGCCAGAACATCTCCCATAGAACATGCAAATGTGTTTACAGACCACGGAAGCTTTCTTTCCCACATTCTTTTAATTATTTCCGTGCTTCCAAGCCCATATCCCAATCTCAACCCGGGTATGGAGAATATTTTTGTAAAAGCCCTTATTATAAAAAGGTTATTGTATTTTTCTATAAAGTCACAGACCGAATTGCTATTTCCAGCCCCGGTCAATTCGATAAAAGCCTCATCAACTATGACATAAACTCCTTTTTTATTCATATACTCAATAAGCCTTACAAGGCTTTCCCGGCTTATAAGCGTTGATGTCGGATTATTGGGGTTGCAGAGCATAACAGCCTCCACATCTTCTCCTGTACTTTCAATCAGCCTGTCGACATTTAATTGAAAGCCCTCATCTTCTTCAAGCCTGAAGTAATCAATTAAGGCACCGTATCTTTCGGCTGCCGCCGTATACTCCGCAAACGAAGGCGCCGGAATTAAAACCTTTTTAAGCTTCATCACCTCAAACAATAAAAAAATTATTTCGGAGGCTCCATTGCCGGGAATAATTTTATCAACTCCGATATTTAAATAGCCTGATATTGCTTCCCTTAAACTTAAGCATTCAGGGTCGGGATAATCTTTCAAACTGTCAACTTTACTTTTAATAATATCCTTCAATTCCTCCGGAATCCCCAAAGGATTAATGTTGGCACTAAAGTCTAAAATACTGTCCGGCCAAAGACCGTAATCTTTAATTGCCTTATATATGTTTCCGCCATGTCTCTCCTGCATTTTCAGCCTCTCTTAAGAAAAATTACTGCCCCAGCCACTGCCCCGAATACCACAAGGGTAAGCATTGATGCAGCATACATTATTTTTACCGTATCTTTTATATCACTTGTTTCAAGCTCCTTGCATGAATCACCGATTGTAGGCTTGTAGACGGTCTTACCGAAATAGACATTGGTACCGCCTATCGTTACCCCCAGCGCACCTGCAACTGCTGCCTCAGGATATGCACAGTTGGGGCTTTTATGATTCTTCCTGTCCCGCAGCATAATCTTAAAGCTTCTCTTTGGGTCTTTGCCGCAAAATAATGCAGCTATAGGTATTATAATTCCGGAAATTCTTGCGGGTAAGTAATTTAATATATCATCAAGCTTTGCAGATGCATACCCAAGATTCATATAC
>JAEZNF010000259.1 GCA_023441845.1 Bacillota bacterium
GCATACAAGGTTCTTCCTGCATTGCAGGGCATATCTACACTGGACAGAATAAATATAAAAGTGGTAGGCTCCAAAAGTGACGATATTAATTTCTCAAACCAATAAATCAACGCTTTTGGAAAGCATCTTTGACAAATGGAAAATATGTGAATAAGAGTTACGGCAGGCTCAATTGACTTTTGCCGGACTTCTTTCGAGGAAGGGTTGCCAATAAAAGAAGCTGTCTCAAAAAAATGAGGCAGTTTTTTATTTTAAAACAAAATCACAGCATAATTACCATATCTTATCTTCAGCTCGACGATATTCTTAAACAGAACAGGTATTGTTTTCTAAGTTAAGATAATAATAAAAAATAAGATATATTTATTTTAGGAGACGGATATGGCACCAAAACTAAAAATATTCAAGGGATCTACGGATTATTTATGGATTACGTTAGGATCTTTATTAACGGCAATAGCAATTAATGTTTTCCTTGTACCGTATAAAATTGCACCTGGAGGAGTGAGTGGTGTTGCAACTGTGGTTTTCTACCTTAGCAATGAAAGATTTCCCGTGGGAATAACAATGCTGGCCTTAAATGTTCCTTTGTTTATTATGGGAATGCGATATATTGGAAGAAAGTTTGTTATACGTACTCTCCTTAGCACTATACTTCTCTCGGTATTTATTGATATTTTGGAGCCATACACCGACTTTTTTTCAAGGAATTTTCTTCAGAGACTGGAACATTCACCTTCTGTACCCGACCTTCTTTTGTATTCGATATCCGGTGGATTCCTGATGGGAGTCGGACTTGGTATGGTATTCAAATTTAATGCAACGACGGGCGGGAGCGATCTTGCTGCCAGGATAGTCAATCACTTCATACCAAATTTTACGATGGGACAGCTGATACTTTTTATTGACACAAGTGTCATAGTTTTTGCAGCAATATCGTTTCAGAGCTTTCTTTTGGCCCTTTATGCAATGGTTACCCTGTATATTTCCTCAAAGGTGATTGATGCTGTGCTGGAGGGAGTAAACTTTGCAAAAGCGGTATTTATTATATCGAATAAGCCTAATGAGATATCAAATATTATTTTGAAGGATCTTGACAGGGGTGTAACATCTCTTAAGGGTATGGGAATGTATACCGGTGATGACAAGCAGGTTTTACTGTGTGTTGTTCAAAGAGGGCAGCTTCCTTTGTTGAAAGAAATTGTCAAGAATGTTGATGATAAAGCTTTTGTAATATTGACTGATATCAGGGAGGTTCTAGGTGAGGGATTTAAGACATACGAAGACTAATTGGACGCTAATCTTAAAAGGCTTGGGCTTGGACTGTTTTTAGTGTTTCCAGGGCATAATATTTCCCTGAGGCAGCCATTGTAAAATGTACATGGTGTATTTGCGATAAGTGGTATTAATATTGATAAGCCATGGAAATTCCAAAGGAAAATTTATGTATATTTTATAAAACCGGTCAGGTAATAAAACTGCCTATGTGTTGCTATATTTTGTAATGTGTACCTGCTATTAGCGATTGGTTTGACGTGGTGTGTATTGCAATATAAGCTATTGACTAAATAAAAATGGTAATAGACTAATCAAAAATGGTTATGGACTAATCAAAAATGGTATAGTATACTAATTATTAAATGTTCAGCCTTAAAAAGCACGTGTTCCGTAATGCATAAAATTCAGGGTACGCGGACCACAAAATTAAGGAAGTAGATTTGTAACGCAAAAATATAACTATGAAAATGATGCGTTACGAACTATCAGGATACTTCTGTTTTCAACGTATCAAGTGTTTTGGCATGTAATTGAAATATATTTCGATTTAAGGAGTTGTATAAAGATGGAAGCCCAAAAATTAAATGAATTGAAGCGTTATTCTACATTGATTCGAAAGGACATAATTGAAGAAGTTCACAGCGCTGCATCCGGGCATCCCGGAGGGTCCCTTTCGGCAACCGACATTCTTGCGGTTTTGTATTTTCATGTTATGCGGGTAGACCCTAAAAATCCTAAATGGGAGGATAGAGACAGGTTCGTTCTTTCAAAGGGACACTGTTCGCCTGCTCTGTATGGTGCCCTAGCTGAAAAAGGTTTCTTCCCCAAAGAGGATTTGCTTACTTTCAGGAAGATCAACAGCTATATGGAAGGTCATCCAAGTATGAAGTCTGTTCCGGGTGTTGATATGTCCACAGGTTCATTGGGACAGGGAATATCGGCGGCAGTAGGAATGGCTCTTGCAGGTAAATTGGACCAAAAAGATTACAGGGTTTATGCTGTACTTGGAGATGGAGAAATACAGGAAGGCCAGGTGTGGGAAGCATTGATGGCGGCAGCGCATTACAAACTTGATAATCTTACAGCATTTTTAGACCATAACGGCCTACAGATTGACGGTAAAATAACCGATGTCCTTTCTCCGGAATCTGTTGAGGAGAAGTTCAGCGCGTTTGGCTGGAAGGTTATAAACGTTAACGGACATGATCATGTGCAAATAATTGAGGCTATTGAAGAGGCTAAAAAGACAAAGGGCAAGCCTGTAATGATTGTAGCCGATACTATAAAAGGTAAGGGCGTTTCCTTTATGGAAAATGCTGCAGGATGGCATGGTACTGCTCCGAATAAAGAGCAGCGTGACCAGGCTATCGCAGAGCTGGATGCGTTATTAGCAAAATTGGAGGTTGAGTAAAAATGACTAAAAAAATTGCGACAAGAGAAGCTTACGGAAATGCTTTAGCAGAGTTCGGCGGCAACACAAATATTGTAGTATTGGACGCTGACCTTTCCAAATCTACAAAAACAGATGTTTTCAAAAAGACTTATCCTGAGAGATTTATCAATATGGGTATAGCGGAGTCTAATATGATGGCTGTAGCTGCGGGTTTGGCTACTTGCGGTAAAACGGTTTTTGCAAGCACATTTGCAATGTTTGCATCAGGAAGGGCATTTGAGCAGGTTAGAAACTCAATATGTTATCCGGCTTTGAATGTTAAAATCGGTGCCACCCATGCAGGTATAACAGTAGGTGAAGACGGCGCTTCCCATCAGACCGTTGAAGATATTGCATTGATGAGGGC
>JAEZNF010000317.1 GCA_023441845.1 Bacillota bacterium
ACGGTGTTGCAACATCAGTGGCTTCGGAAAAAACGTCAAGAGTAATGGAGATACTTGTAACATCCACAAAACCGTCAAGGATTATTCTGGGCAAGAGTGCTGCGATGGGAGCCCTTGGGCTTTCTCAGATGCTTTTAACTATGTTGGCGGCAGTCATAACATACAAGCTTACATTTCCGCCGAATTTTACAATTGCAGGGCAGTCTATTAATTTTTCCAACTTTACTCCGGAAGCATTGATATTTATAATTATTTATTTCATACTGGGGTATTCCCTGTATGCTACAGTAAATGCCGTCGTAGGAGCAACAGTAAGCAAAGCCGAAGATGTCAATTCGGCAATAATGCCTGTTAATATGATTATAATGGTAGCTTTTTATTTTGCTTATGCGGCTGTAAGCTTCCCAGACGGACAGATTGCTAAAATCGCATCTATTATCCCGTTCACAGCTCCATTTTCAATGCCTACGAGAATATTGATGAGCACTGTACCGGTATGGGAGATTGCTGCTTCAATTGCATTGCTGGCAGTTACAATAGTAATAGTATCCTTTATGTCTATCAAATTGTATTCTTCAGCTGTTCTTCACTATGGAAAGCGCCTTAAGATGGGTGAACTTATTAAGATGTCAAAATAAAATATCATAGCAGCAAAATATATATTAGGCTGTTTATTGAGCATGGGGCTGCCCTTAAAAACGAACCTTTGAGCTATCTAAAAGATTCGTTTTTAGGGGCAGCCCCCTTGATATCTAGTACAATGTATTTTAATTAACTGTGCAAACTAATAGCCATGAAAAGCTCTATTTGCAATACTTCCTGGAATTATTTATCGTTATTTATTAAAGAAACGATGTACTAGTCGTTCACTTAGTGTACCTGAAGTTAATGAGTGTGTAATGTACTTTTTATAGTGTTTTTAAGCTCTCTGCCTATTACGGATATAATTATTCCAGTTATTTATATGGATATAAATGAATAATCATGGTTATATTGACATATAAAAATAATTTTGATACAGTTTTAAGGCAAAACAAATGGGCAAAAATATTGTATAGGTTGGGCATACATTGTGTGCTTTCAAGAAAATTGGCTTCTTTGGTGGGAGGCTCTTTAAATAGAGCTTTTCATCCTTTTGTATGCAAATTTATGTATTATAATGCACCTTTGTAATATGGAGGATTTAACATGAATTCATTCGGTAAAGTTATTATAAAAAACTTTTTAGGTAAATCACCCCAATGGTATAAGTACACGATTATAGCTTTTTTGGCAATTAACCCTATTGTCTATTTTGCTATTAGCCCATTTTTAGCAGGTTGGATTTTGATAGGTGAATTTATATTCACATTGGCACTTGCACTGAAGTGTTATCCATTACCTGCCTGCGGCTTGCTTGCTATTGAATCGGTTGTTATCGGTATGACATCGGCAGGTAGTGTTTATCAGGAAGTTGCGAAAAATCTCCCTGTTATCTTACTGCTTATGTTTATGGTTGCAGGTATCCATTTTATGAAAGACGGGCTTCTGGTCTTATTTTCCAGAATACTTGTTTCTGTTAAATCAAAAATTATTTTGTCGTTTATTTTTTGCTTATTGGGAGCGTTTTTATCGGCATTTTTGGATGCATTGACCGTAACTGCTGTCATTATTTCGGTAGCGTACAGCTTTTACGGTATATTTCATAGATACGCTTCAAGATTTGGGAAAGGCGCATCTTTTGAAGACCCTGACCATTTTGATGATGATCCGGCCGAATATGCAGGGGTTACGGATGACAGTTTGATACCGGAAGAGCACAAAAAAGACCTGGAGCAATTCAGAGGTTTTTTAAGAAATCTTATGATGCACGGTGCAGTAGGTACTGCTCTTGGCGGAACTGCAACAATAGTAGGTGAACCGCAAAATCTTCTTATCGGTAACGTTCTTAAATGGAATTTTGGCGACTTTTTTATAAACTGTTCTCCGGTTTCTATTCCGGTATTGGTTGTAGGACTGATTCTTTGCTTTATAGTAGAGGCAACAGACATTATGGGTTATGGATATAAACTTCCCGACAGAGTAAGAGTGGTTCTTGAAAATGATAATAGGGAAACGGCCAGCCATATGGATGCTCAGGCAATTGGCCGGTTGGCTGTGCAGGCTGTTGTCGGCGTAATATTAATTGCAGCACTTGCTTTCCACCTTGCAGAGGTTGGATTAATCGGTCTCATGGTCATTATTTTGCTGACAGCCTTCAATGGAATAACTGAAGAACACCAATTTGGCGGTGCTTTTCATGAAGCACTGCCCTTTACTGCTCTTTTAGTGGTGTTCTTCTCTATTGTAGCAGTAATTCATGATCTGCATCTTTTCACACCGGTCATTGATTTCGTGCTGAGTATTAAAGGACATAACCAGTTAATTTCGGTCTTTCTGGCAAATGGACTTCTGTCCTCCATTAGTGACAATGTTTTTGTAGCTACTGTTTATATCACAGAATTACAAACAGCTTTTGAAGCAGGCGCTTTTTCTTATGAATGGTATTCCAAGCTTGCAGTAGTTGTGAATATGGGTACCAATATTCCGTCAATTGCAACGCCCAATGGTCAAGCAGCGTTTTTGTTTATACTCACATCATCTCTCGCTCCTGTGATAAGGCTTTCGTACATTGAGATGGTTAAGCTTGCATTGCCTTACACTATTGTTTTGACAGCTACAGGTATACTTGCAACAATATTCTTATTATAAATTAAGTGCTTATTTTATGGAAAAGACTTTCTCAAGGTCCTTCATCTCTTTCTCCCTGGGAACGTATGCCGGTATTCCTACAGGAATGAGGCTTATAAATCTTGCTTTTTCCGGAACACCCAGTATACGGTTTATTTCGCTTCCTGCAATTGCAGGTTCGTTCATCCAGCAAGCGCCGTAGCCTTTTTCATGGACGGACAAAAGCAGGTTCTGGACTGCCGCTCCTATTGAGAGCAGGTCGTAGTTGGCAAAAAGGTCCATAATGCCTCTTTTGTCGTATCCCTGGTCTTTCAATGCCGAAATAAAGGTTTCGTCATAAAAGTGTGTATCTGTCATAAATACTGCAATTACAAGGGGGGCTTTGGCAAAGAAACAGACCGCTTTTTTCTTTGAAGATAAATATTCTTCCGTCAATTCAGTTTTTTTAACCTCCAGAAGAAACTCTATATTTTTAATTACGGCATCTTCCATTCTCTTAATTATTTCTTTATCCTTTACGGCAACAAACTTCCAGCATTGGCTGTTACAGCCGCTTGGTGCGCTTACAGCTGCCTTTATGAAATATTCGATATCGCTATCGGGTATATCCGTTTGCAGAAATTTTCTTATGCTTCTCCTTGTCACTGCCAGGTTCAAAAAATTCTCCATGTCATTCTCCTTGATTTTTTTATGGTAAATGTATTATTTGAAGATAATTATACTATTTGGTTAATGTAAATTCAAATTACCATATTTATAATATATTTCAAAAAATAAAATCAAAACAGTATAGAAATATAGAGAATATTTATATAAAATATATTATGGTTATCAATGACTGCCGAAACTAACCGAAGTCATTATTTGGGTTAATATAACTTATGTTTTCTATTATTAATAAGGAATGATATAATGAACCGTTATAATATTACCAATCATTTTAAAGAAAATAGAGGCAGAATAATTGGCTTTTTGCTGCTTACAATGCTGGCGGCGCTTCTAATAGTTACAGCAATCAATATGTTGGCATTTCCGGATTCAAGCAAAGGTTCGGGCGATTCTGATAATAAGAATAAACAAAGCCAGGACAGCAGGCAGGAGGAGAGCGACAATAAAAAATCCGATGGCGGAAATACCGAAGACAGTCAGGTAAGCCCTGATAATAGGACTGCCCGGTCATATAATTCGCCGGCTTCGAATTGGGACAATAGATTTAATCAGGGAGATATAAGTGAAGGTGCCGATAGCGGACAGGTTCCTAAAGACAACGGAGCTTTGGATGGGAACCAGGTTCCAAAAGGCGGCGAAGACGACAAGTATACAATCCCGGGAGATATTATGAATGAACTTAATAATAAATTCCCGGA
The DNA here is from genome assembly GCA_023441845.1 of Bacillota bacterium. GTDB lineage: Bacteria > Bacillota > Clostridia > Acetivibrionales > DSM-2933 > JAEZNF01. Next base: position 4,077 of record JAEZNF010000317.1, read on the forward strand.
ATTCAATATAGACCTGTCAAATGAAAAGGATATTCCGAAATTTCCTTCTTTCGGCAGCAATAACTCCTATTCGGTACGTACAACCGGTAAAGTAAATCATACACCGTTATTTGAGATACTTGGCAAGGTGAAAACCCCACTTTTTAAAATGATGGTCCAGGAGAATTACATCAACAGTAAATGGTATACTCCGAGTGAAAAGAATTATTCGTTATATAAGTACGAGAGGGAACCGGGTTTTGATTCAATTAAAATCAAGCCTGTTAATCCTTCAAAAGGGTTTATACCTGTGCCCGGTAACATAAAAGGAGCTGAATTCCCGGTGCCCGGTGTACTGGAGTTCCCTGATATGGGCGTTTTTTACACCGACTTCGAAATGCAGGATTATTATGAGGTGTTCTACAATAGACCTGTTCCGGACGAAAGCTTATTGATGGATGCCGATGTTTTCGATTCGGGTTATGACACTGAAAATACGGAGTATATAGCAAGATTGGCTGAAAGCATTGTTTACGGCATAGAAAAGCCATACATGAAAATGCAAGCTATAGAGCAGTACATTAAGGACAACTATACAATGGATAAGCTTCAAAGTCAGACAGCTAAAAATGCAGATGCTGTAATGACCTTCCTCTTCGATACGAAAAGAGGCTCTCAATTGGATTTTGCATCAGCTTATGTGATTTTATTAAGGCATGCCGGTTTTAAGGCACGTCTTGCAACCGGGTATAAAGCCGACCCAGGGCTGGAATACCAGATTGTTTACTCCGACCAGCTTTGTGTTTTTCCGGAGGTTAAGTTTGTAGCTTATGGGTGGGTTGCTCTGGACAAGTTCACCGGGGACCATTCGTTCAGTCCTCCGGTAGATACGAAAACCGTAATAACCGCGCTTGACACTGTAGCAAAAAAAGGTGAAGGTTTTACCGTTAAGGGGACGGTGTGCAATAATACAGGAAAGCCTGTAAACGGGCTGCCTGTGTTGGTATATCTGAAAAAAACCAAGGAAGAGGATTGCCTGTCGTATTTTAAGGGGGAGGTTTCAAACGGTACTTTTGAGATTACCTGTCCAATTAATAATAATGTTGATGTAGGAAATTACCAGGTAGTTGCAAGGAACCTTGCAAGCAATAAATATAAGGAATCATGGAGTGATCCCGAGCTTAAGGTAGTTACTGAAACATCGGTTAACGTATCGGCTCAGGATACGGTTTTTTTAGGTCAGGAATTTAAACTTAAGGGGTTCCTTAATGAAATACCTTCCGATAAAGCCATAAGTGAAGATGTAAATGTGGTTTTTAATAATGGGATA
>JAEZNF010000358.1 GCA_023441845.1 Bacillota bacterium
AGTCAATGTGAAAAAATGTGTGAGGATGTAAATGAAGATAGCTAATTGAGATAAAAGCGGCAATTAATTATTACTTTGCTAACGAATTCTTAAGAAAATGGGGATAAATGCTTGACAAATAAAAAACAGTAAATTAAAATAAGGTGTAAAGTAAAAATGCTTTACAGTTGAAAGCGGTTTGAATATGGATAATGTTTATGAAATTAGCCTGCTGCTTGATTTTTACGGACAGCTTCTAACAAAGAGGCAGTATGAAATACTGGATTTACATTTTAATAACGACTATTCATTAGGTGAAATAGCCGAACAGCTCAGCATCAGCAGGCAGGGTGTTTACGACAGCGTTAAAAAAGGCAAGGCAGTATTAAACGAGATGGAGCAAAAGCTCGGACTTGTAAAGAAGTTTTCAGAGCAGAGGGTTAAAGCCGAAGAAGTTCTGAAAATTATCATGGAAATCAATGTCGGAATGCTGGATAATAAGGACAAAGAGCATATAAAAAGGATAAGAGAAGGTATTGAATATATAATAAACAGTATATAGAGGAGTTTTAAATATGGTATTTGAAGGACTTTCGGGTAAACTTCAAGAAACAATAAACAAACTTAGAGGAAAAGGCAGAGTATCCGAAAAAGACGTCAAGGAAATGATGAGGGAAATAAAGCTTGCCCTCTTAGAGGCTGACGTTAACTTTAAGGTTGTTAAGGACTTCGTAGGCAAGGTATCGGAAAGGGCTGTAGGCCAGGATGTTTTGGAAAGCCTGACTCCGGGGCAGCAGATTATAAAGATTGTACACGAAGAATTGATAGAACTCATGGGAAGTGAAACCAGCAAGGTTACCTTTTCACAGAAGCCGCCCACGGTATATATGATGGTTGGACTTCAGGGTTCAGGTAAGACTACCACTTCGGGCAAATTGGGAAATTTACTCCGGAAGCAGGGCAAAAGGCCGCTTCTGGTTGCATGTGACGTATACAGGCCTGCCGCTATTAAACAGCTTCAGGTTGTGGGCGGTCAGCTGGATTTGCCTGTGTTTACCATGGGTGATAAGGTAAGCCCGGTTGATATTGCAAAGGCTGCTTTAGAGCATGCAAAGCTGCACCAGAATGACCTTGTTATAATAGATACTGCAGGACGTCTTCATATAGATGAAGAGCTGATGGATGAGCTTGTAAATATAAAACACGCAGTTATGCCGCATGAAATACTTCTTGTAGTAGACTCCATGACAGGTCAGGATGCGGTCAATGTCGCACAAAGCTTTAATGATAAGCTTGGCGTTGACGGTATAGTGTTAACCAAGCTTGACGGTGATACAAGGGGCGGAGCTGCGTTATCAGTTAAGGCAGTTACTGGAAAACCGATAAAATTTGCCGGTATGGGTGAAAAATTAAGTGATCTCGAACCGTTTTTCCCTGACAGAATGGCTTCAAGAATACTTGGAATGGGCGATGTATTAAGCCTTATTGAAAAAGCCCAGGAAGCGTTCGATGAGAAAAAAGCTCTTGAATTGGAAAAAAAGATGCGTACCCAGCAGCTTACGTTGGAGGATTTCTTAGAGCAAATGCAGCAGATAAAGAAAATGGGGCCGCTTTCACAGGTTTTGGGCATGCTACCCGGCATGAACAACAAGGCTTTGCAAAATGTTGATATAGATGAAAAGAAAATGGGCCATGTCGAGGCAATAATAAAATCCATGACGAGACAGGAACGTAATGACCCGTCCGTAATTAACGGCAGCAGAAGAAAGAGGATTGCCGCAGGAAGCGGTACCACCATTCAGGAAGTAAACAAGCTTTTAAAGGACTTCGAGGAAATGAAAAAGCTTATGAAGGTTATGGGAGATATGGGTAAACGCGGTAAAAAGGGATTGGGAAAATTCCGTATGCCGTTTTAATATAAAAATTTCTTAAAGGAGGTGAGAAAAGGTGGCAGTTAAAATCAGACTTAGAAGAATGGGAGCTAAAAAGAGCCCGTTTTACAGAGTAGTAGTAGCAGATTCAAGATATCCGCGTGACGGAAGATTTATTGAAGAAATAGGTACTTATAATCCATGTGTTAACCCGGCTGAAGTTAAGATTGACGGTGAGAAGGCAAAACAGTGGTTAAAGAACGGTGCCCAGCCTACTGATACGGTTAAGTCATTAATGAAAAAGACAGGAGTTATCGAGTAATAATTGCTCGTACCTTAATTTTTATTAAAGTAACATACGTATCTTGTTTTTTGGGAAGTCGGAGGTAATGAAATGAAAGAACTACTTTTATTGATAGCAAAGGCCCTGGTTGATAATCCTGAAGAAGTATCGGTCAATGAGGTTGAAGGTGAACAATCCATAATACTTGAGCTCAAAGTAGCAAAGGATGATATGGGTAAAGTAATCGGAAAGCAGGGCAAAATTGCAAAAGCAATCAGAACAGTTATAAAATCTGCAGCAGTTAAAGAGAATAAAAGAGTAGTTGTTGAAATAATACAGTAAAAAAAAGGCGTTTACGCCTTTTTACTGTATAGAGGCATTTTAAAATATATTTTTCGGTAGGTGCTGTAATGTTGGAATTTTTGCAGGTTGGAAAGATTGTAAATACTCATGGAATAAAAGGCGAAGTCAAGGTAGTGCCTTTAACGGACGACCCTCAGAGGTATGATGAACTAAAATGGGTTTATGCGGGAAATGATGACACAAAGCAGATTCTGAATATTGAAGGCATAAAATATTTTAAGAATACGGTAATTATTAAGTTTAAGGAAGTGCCGGATATGGATAGCGCCGTTAAGCTTAAGGAGCAGTATTTGTATGTAGACAGGAAAAACGCCGTAAAGCTTCCCAAGGATACATATTTCATATGTGACCTTATAGGTTCGGAAGTGTTTGAGACAGACGGGACAAAGCTTGGGGATTTAAGAGACATAATTCAAACAGGCAGTAATGATGTTTATATTGTCAGGGCGGAAAGCGGTAAAGAAATCCTGATACCTGCTTTAAAAAGCGTGGTAAAGGAGATTTCTATTGAGAATAAAAAAATAGTTGTGGAACTGCCAGAGGGATTGATTGAAGATGAAATTTGATGTCTTGACGTTATTTCCTGATTCATTTAATGCAATAATGGGTGAAAGTATTATAGGAAGAGCCCGGGAGCAGG
>JAEZNF010000445.1 GCA_023441845.1 Bacillota bacterium
GTACAATGAGTATAATACAGGCGGTTATATTGAATTCCGCGGACTAAAGACGTTTATTGACTCACGGGCCGAGGTGTTTTTAAAGTCCCTCAACAAAAAGGATGATATTATTTTGGATTATATTAATGTGAGAAGCAGTAGATTACATTACAAGCATTTTATTGAGAAGTATTCCTTTACACACATACTGGTTAATAAAGGCGACCCCATAAACGTTTATCTTTGTGAGGATTCGGATTATATCAAACTATATGAAGACAAAATGTATTTGGTTTATAAGGTTGCCAAAAAGTAATATTAACCGACCACCTTTTGAATGACGCTGTTGTGAGCCGATTCTTCAATTAAATCGTCAAGTGGCTGCAACGAAACAAAATCCTTGTACTTCTGCTTTAATGCAAGGGTCAGAAGGTGGTCCGTAAGCCTGGGATTCTTAGGAAGCAGGCTGCCGTGGGAGTATGAACAATATACATTTTTGTATACCGCACCCTCGCAGTCATCCTCGCCGTTATTTCCGCTGCCTCTTATTACTCTTCCGAGCGGTTTGACTTCGGGACCTAAGTACGTCCTGCCGGAGTGGTTTTCAAACCCTACAATTCTTCCGTCATAGGTATCGGTCTTTAAAAAATCACATTCAAAAACCATGTTTCCTATCATTCTTTTCTTACCGCCGACAGTCCAGAGGTTTAAAGCGCCTAAAAAATTGATTTCCTTACCGTCCCATGTTTTGTAGTAGTTACCCATAAGCTGGTAGCCGCCGCAGATGCATAGGAATATCTTGTTGTTTTTAACGGCATTTTTTATTTCGGAACCCTTGCCCTTTAAAAGATCATCCTGTATTATTTCCTGTTCATAGTCCTGGCCTCCGCCAAGGAAGATTATATCGTAATTTTCGGGAACAAAGCTGTCGCCGAGCGTTACATCGGATATACCTACATCTATTCCTCTCCATTCGCAGCGTCTTTTAAGTGCCGATATATTTCCCCTGTCACCGTATAAATTCAATAAATCAGGGTAGAGGTGGCATATGTTAATTTCGTACATAAACTTTTCTCCTTATTTCCAGAATTCTTTCAGTTTATACTTGTCTTTTAAAATGCCCCTTATTTTGGTCATGGCTGTATATGTGGGCAGAATATAAAAGCTGTGGCTTTCAGGTGTTTTTGAAATTCCGGTCTCTAAAAGATCGCGGTAATCCTTTATTATGCTTATTTTGTTGGTATAGACGCCTGCATATTTGAGACGTACAGCCATATCTTCGGCCCTTATTCCCGAAGTATACACGTTGTCTATCTTTTGCTGCACTTCGTTGAGTTTCTCAAAGTCAACATCCCAGATCCAGGATACATCGGTGCCGTCAGCCAGCTTGTCATTCAATAAAAATGCAATCTGCATATTCTGGTCTTCGGTCAAAAGATAATTAAGGACCTGGTTAAAGCCGGTAGGGTTCTTGACCAGAATGAGCTTGATTCTTTTGCTGCCGACAAAGATGGTTTCCATCCTTCCAAAGCCGCATTCAAAGCTCCCTAATGCATTAATTGTATTTTCTATGGGAAGATTTAAAAGGTATCCGCATGATACCGCCGCAAGAGCATTATAAATGTTATATAAGCCAGGAAGATTAACTCTGGCTTCAAAACCGTCATTTGAACACGAATCGGGATTGGACTCATCCGGCTTCAAATCTCCAAGGCCGTCGGGCGTTGTGTCGGGTAGTATGCCTTCAATACTGAATTTCATCTGTGAAAATGTGCTGTTAAGCTCTAAGACCTTAGTGCAGGATACTTTGGTATCAGGCCTTCGGTAGCCGCAGTTGGGACAGGAAAATCCCCCAAGGTGGCCGTAGATATGGTTTTTATATTCATATTTTGTCTTGCAGTATATACAGAACATGGCATCGGAATTGACAGACTCATCAATTCCGGCATGTGCATCGCTGTTTATTCCGTAATAGAGGACCTCGTTTCCTGCATCCATGCCTATTGATGCGCACAGTGAATCGTCTGCGTTTAATACCAGCCTGGTTTTTTTAAGCTTTTTGATACCGTTTTTTACTCCGTTTAAAGTAGTGTAGAGCTCACCGTAACGGTCAAGCTGGTCTCTGAAGAAGTTGGTTACGACCAGTATATCGGGCTCGATGTGGTTGCTGATAGTTTTAAAAGCTGCTTCATCTATTTCAAGCAGTGCATAATCGGTACTGAACTTTCCTTTAAGGCTTATGGCGTCAAGAAATGTAGTCGCAATACCGCTGACCAGGTTTGCACCGGATTTGTTGGTTATATACTTGATATTGTTTTCCGAAAGAAGCTGTCCTATAATCCTTGTAGTTGTGGTCTTGCCGTTTGTACCTGTCACCATTATTATTTTAAAGTCTTTTGTAATGTCGTTAATAATGTCAGGGTAAATTTTGAGCGCAATCTTGCCGGGCAGGGTTGTACCGCCCCATTTTGCCAGCCTGCATGCTTTAATTGTAAACTTTGCCAATGCAATTGTAAATGTCTTTATAAGGTTCATATTATTACACCTTTATGTTTTTAAAAGATTAATTAATACTGCTTTGTCTTAAATGACAGGATAAATTATAACACAATAGCAGAGGTGTATACATATTAATTTTATAGGAAATCTTTTCCGAAATATGATATGCGCATTGCTACTGATTTATTGAAATGATAGAATATTAAGGGCAGTATTTTTTGTGCCAATATGCTTACACCATCAGGTGGGTGTGAAATAGGCCCCAGGCCTATTGATCTTCACTTAAAGGCTTTCAGGAAAATGGGCGCAAAAATTCACAACCTTCAAAAAGGTTTTGTGTACTGTGAAGCGGAGAGACTTAAGGGCTGCGATATCCATCTTGATTATCCGAGCGTAGGTGCAACGGAAAATGTCATGCTGGCTGCGGTTTTTGCAGAAGGTGAGACTTGTATTCGAAATGCGGCAAAGGAGCCTGAAATAGTTGATTTGCAGAACTTCCTGATAGAATTGGGAGTAAGCATCTGGGGAGCAGGAACAAGCGTAATACGGGTTGTGGGAAATAATTATAAACTAAGGAGCGCTTTACATAATGTTATACCAGACAGGATAGTAGCGGGTACATATATGGTGGCTTCTGCCATTACCGGCGGGGATATACTTATTAAAAATGTTATACCGGAACAGATAAATTCAGTCATATATAATTTAAGGGACTGCGGATGCAGGATTAACGTTAAGAGGAATATGCTTCGGATTTCAGGTCCGGCTCGTCCGAGGGCCATTGATATCATAAGGACTTTGCCGTATCCGGGATTTCCTACCGACATGCAGGCACAGCTCATTTCCCTTCTTACAATAGCAAGGGGAGAGAGTATAGTAGTTGAAACGGTTTTTGAGAACAGATATAAGCATGTTGATGAACTTATAAGGATGGGGGCAAATATAAAAACCGAGGGACGCATAGCAATTATTAAGGGCGTTAAAAAGCTGACAGGAGCAAAAGTTTGTTCCAAGGATTTAAGGGGCGGAGCTGCGCTGATTCTAGCAGGCCTTATAGCCGACGGAGAGACCGAGATAACCGGATTAAACCATATAGACAGAGGTTATGAGAATTTAGAGTATAAGCTTCAGGGGGTCGGGGCTCTAATAAAGAGGGTTTAATACCATAGGGTAAAGGAGAAAAATTTTGAAGGTACAAAAGAAAAAAGAAAACGCAGGGTATCAACTAAAAACACAAAAGAAAGGTAAAAAATACAAAAAGAAAAAACGTACAGGGATAAAGTACTTTATTTTAACTGTGCTTTTTTTAAGTGCCCTAACAGCTTTTGCCCTATCTCCGGTATTTAACATAAAAAGTATTGTGGTTAAAGGAAATAAGCATATTAAGAGTGATGAGATGGAAGCGTCCTCCGGTGTCATTATCGGAGAAAACGGCTTTAAAAGCATAGGGAACAGCCTTTCAAAGATATTGATGTTTAGATACGGCAAATCGGAGAATAAGATTCTAAACAGCCAGCCTTATATAAAGAAAGTTATGGTAAGATTTTCTATACCGGACAAGGTAATAATAAAGGCAACCGAAAGAACGCCTTCATATGCAGTGCCTTACATGGGAAGTTTCCTTCTGATGGATGATGAAGGATACATACTTGATATGGTAGACAGTAACAAAAAGGGTCCTTTAAATACCGTAACGGGCATGAAATTTGCCAATTATAAAAAAGGACAAGTTTTAAAGGTTGAAAATTCTAGCAGTATAGGGTATATTAAAAAATTGACAGATGCTATAAAAGAGTCGGATAATAATAATGAACTGAAGCTTTTGGAATTATTATCTTCAATTGATGTAAGCGATGCTTCGAATATAAGTGCTGTATTTGACTCAAGGATTACAGTGAATTTTAATGACTTAAGGGATTTGGACTACAGGCTGAATTTTTTCAGAAGTATTTATTTAACACAAATTAAAAAGTCAGACAAGGGCTTTTTGGATTTCAATGAGGATGGGAATTATTATTTCAGACCGAAAAAATAGGAGGGGCTCTGATATGATACCGGTTGTTGGTTTGATTTTAGGAATTCTATTAGGTATATTTTTACCGTATAACATACCTTACCAGTACTCGAATTATGTTGCTGTAGCGATATTAGCGGCACTGGATTCTGTATTTGGCGGGGTAGCGGCCACTATGCAGGGGAAATTTGACTTAAAGGTATTTGTTACGGGGTTTTTCGGCAATGCCCTTTTAGCGGCAGCTTTGGCGTATATCGGAGACCAGCTTGGGATTCAACTCTATCTTGCTGCACTTTTTGCTTTCGGAAACAGGTTGTTTTTAAATTTTGGAATAATTCGAAGATTACTATTGAATAAATACACGAAAAAAGATAATATAGTATAGAAATGGTAAACACATTGTAATAAGCTATTAGAGAAGATTGCGTTAAAAAATTTTTTCTTTGTCATCCTGAAATTATATTGAACACGCGAAAGAATTTTCAAAAAGTGTTGCGCGTTCAATGAATCAAGGTATATGATTTCGCAAAACATATGGTTTATGGTATTAAATTTGGAATTTGTTCGGTTACATTAATCGTTTTGCGGGTTATTGTTAATTGGGAGGTTTTTAAGTGGGACAAATTATTGTTGGCATAGATATTGGTACTTCTAAAGTAAGTGCGGTAATAGGCCAAATTGATAAAGAAAACCAACTGGAGATTTTTGGCTTCGGTATGGAGCAGTGCAGTGGTGTGAAAAAAGGTGTGATAGTTGATATAGATAGCACTTCCAATTCAATTCGGTCGGCAGTCAAAAAAGCTGAGTCCATGGCTAATATGAAAGTTGGCTCGGCTTATGTAAATATAAACGGAAATCAAACCACAGTTATTAAGCAAAGGGAGTTTATCAGCATATCCAATGAAAACAGGGAGATTACCAGGAAGGATGTAGATAAGCTTTTGAATTCGGCCAGGAGTCTGGATATTCCTGATGACAGGCAGATTATTGATATTGTACCCATCCAGTTTATCGTTGACGGGTATGATGAAATACATGATCCTGTTGGCATGATTGGTTCAAAATTGGAAGTTGATGCCGATATTATAGTTGGGAAGATTACTTCCGTTCAGAATATTGTGAAAAGCATGGAACGTGCAAATTTAAAAGTTGACGGCCTGATTGTAGATGCGCTGGCTACCAGCCGGATTGCATTAACGCAGGATGAAATGGAAATGGGAGTTGTTTTGATAGACATAGGAGGCGGAATAACAGATATTTCGGTATTCAGGAATAAAAATATGATTTTCAACGATTCACTGCTTGTAGGAGGGGATCATATTACCAGCGATGTTTCCATAGGTCTTAAAATTCCGTTTTCCGAAGCTGAAAAAATAAAAAGGGAATATGAATTGGCTTTGACATCCCTTATTAAAAATGATCAGGAAGTTACCGTAATAGATGTGGATGAGAAAAAGAGAAAAACGGTAAGGGTTTCCGAGGTTGTAGAAATTATTGAAGCAAGGGTACAGGAAATTTTTTCACTCAGCTACGATATCTTAAGTCAAAGCGATTTGAAAGGACCGCTGCCGGCAGGTATTGTGCTTGCAGGAGCCGGTATATCGTATGTTGACGGAAGCAGGCAGATTTCCAATGAAGTGTTTGATATGAACGTAAGGGTAGCGTCCTATAAATGGGATAAAGCATCAAAAGCAGAGTATGCAACTGCTTCGGGAATTATAAAATTTGTTCAATCGCACAGCAGAGGAAATGATTTCGGCAGTGAGGTGAAAGCTCAAAAAAGTCCGAAAAAGGAAGGCGGCTTCTTTAGCAGAATTTCCAGATTTTTTGTTTGATTTGTTTTATTTTTAAGTGCAATATTATCGGTATACATTATTACGTATTTAATGTATAATATTTTTAGCATAGCCGGACCTTGCTTTAAGGCTTAATATGATATATATTATTTATAGAAATGACACGGATAAAATATCCTTTTGGATATGTTACTTAATAGATTCCAGATAATAACCATGTTTTGTTCTATCACAAAGGAAAAAGAAGGGGGACTTAAAATTGCTGGAAATAGATATCGATTTGGAACAATTTGCCCAGATAAAAGTAATTGGAGTTGGCGGTGGTGGAAATAATGCGGTCAACAGAATGATTACAGCAGGACTTCGTGGGGTTGAATTTATAGCGGTAAATACTGATAAACAGGCATTGCTGTTATCAAAAGCCAATACAAAGATTCAGATCGGAGACAAGCTTACAAAAGGGCTTGGAGCCGGTGCAAATCCTGATATTGGAGAAAAGGCAGCTAATGAAAGCAAGGATGAAATAGCCCAGTCTATAAAGGGTGCAGATATGGTTTTTGTAACAGCTGGAATGGGCGGAGGTACAGGAACGGGAGCTGCTCCGGTAGTTGCTCAAATCGCTAAGGAAATGGGTATTCTTACAGTAGGAGTTGTAACAAAGCCATTTATGTTCGAAGGCAGAAAGAGGATGCAGCATGCCGAAAGAGGAATAGAAAACCTTAAGAGCACTGTTGATACTCTTGTTACAATACCTAACGACAGGCTTTTGTCGGTTGCTGAGAAGAAAACTTCGATAGTAGATGCGTTCAGGATTGCAGATGATGTGTTAAGACAGGGTGTACAGGGTATTTCGGATTTGATTGCCGTTCCCGGACTTGTCAATCTTGACTTTGCAGATGTTAAGACAATTATGCTGGATACAGGGCTTGCTCATATGGGTATAGGCAGAGCGGCCGGTGAGAACAGAGCTGAGGAAGCTGCCAAACAGGCTATTCATAGTCCTCTGCTGGAAACATCAATAGAAGGCGCAAGGGGTGTTCTCCTTAATATAACTGGCGGGGCAGATTTGGGGCTTTTTGAAGTCAATACAGCTGCCGAACTGGTACAGAAATCAGCAGACCCGGATGCAAACATCATTTTCGGAGCTGTAATTGATGAGAACCTTAAGGACGAAATACTTATAACAGTTATTGCTACCGGATTCGACAAGGGTCCTGGAATTAAAAAGATTGAAAAGCCGGTAGAAAGAGTTAATCCTGCTTCGAGCGCAGAAAAGGCTCCACTTGTAAATAACAACAAACCAGTTGACAACTCACAGAACGATGAACTGGAAATACCTACATTCTTGAGAAGAAACAGATTTAAATAATTTGGTTTACTGAAATAAAAAGTTTGGGTTGTTACAGAACTAACCGATAAGGTTATATTGTGACAGCCCTTTTTGGCTTTGGATAAATTTAACTATCATGTCTGTGGGAGGTTATACTATTCTTCTCAAAAAGTTTGTTTTTCTAGCAAACTTTTATTCTTAAAGTCTTATACCTTAAGAGTCATAAGACACTTTTTGAGAAGATACGGTTCATCTGTTTATCGCGGCGATTTTCATACTTCGAAGCTTGCAGCCTGGCTGCGATATGTTATAGGAATAATCAAGTGATCTGTAACAAATAAAATTTAGGAACTGGTGGTTCCGCTGCGCTGCACTGTTCGCCCATGCGACCTGGGGCAGGCAGATCATAACATCAAGGGAGAAAAGCATATCTGTTAACAAACTTACTCTGTTAATACTTATTGACATTGGACAATCAGTTGCACTCTGGTATAATATTTCTATCAAGTTTTCTAGGAAAGGAATTGTATTTAGGTCATGGAAAGAGCACGGGAAACACTTCGTAAATATTTCGGATATTCATCCTTCCGGCAAGGACAGGAAAAAATCATAGAGAGCATTATGGGTGGTTCGGATACCCTTGGAATTATGCCTACCGGAGGTGGGAAGTCCCTTTGTTATCAGGTGCCTGCCCTTCTGATGCAGGGAACAACTATTGTCATTTCCCCTTTAATTTCACTGATGAAGGATCAGGTTGAAGCATTGAACAATCTGGGAATACCTTCTGCCTATATCAATAGCTCATTGGAATGGTGGGAGCTGGAACAGCAAATGCGTCTTGCATATAAAGGGAAATTCAAGCTTTTGTATGT
>JAEZNF010000472.1 GCA_023441845.1 Bacillota bacterium
GATTAATGATGCAGCCGAACCGGTGTCACTCTTTTGCTGATTCAAAAGTGTGTTTGTGCTAAATGGCCTCATTATGGTACTCGACAATGACATTAATACAAATGACATCCAGAAGAATATCGGAGCAAGGGTTCCGACAGTCATTACCAGTACCCCGCTTAAAGTTGATACTCCGAGTAAAATTGATGCAAAAACCTTTTTGTTCATATTGCTAAAAAACTTAATATATATGAAAGGGCCGAATAAAGAAACCAGGGCGTTGGCTGCAAAGAAATAACTATAGACTTCCGCATTAAGCTCAAAGTGATCCACATAAATATAGGATGAGACAGCTATATAGCCTAAAAACGGAATTGAATTCAAGGCGAATATAACAGCCGGTATAATAAAGCTTTTATTTTTTGCAACAACAATAAGGCGCCCGATTGAGCCCATTAATGTTCCGTTGTACCGGTCTTCATCCTTTAAACTTTCCTGAAATAACAGCGTTAGCAATAAGTTTATTATACTGATTAGTGCCAAGGTCCAGAAAGCACCTCTCCAATTTGAATATTTTATTATTTGGGCGCCTATTACAGGAGCAATCATGGGCGCAACTCCCGAAACAGACTGGCAAACAGCCAATATGGACTCTCTTTTTTTACCCGAAAAAGAATCTTTAATAATAGCCATGGAAACAGATGTGATGCCGCCTGCCCCTATCCCCTGAAATATTCTGGCTAAAATAAGGAAATATACATTAATTGAAAGCGCACATGCGATGCTGCATATCGCATATGTCACACTTCCTATCATGAGAATACGTTTACGGCCATACCTGTCGCTTAATGGGCCCCAAAACAGGATTCCGATAGAGTAAAACAGAAAAAATGCGCTTAATGTCAAATTTGTTATGGCAGAACTGCAATTAAAATATGAACTCATTGTAGGCAATGCAGGCAAGTACATATCTGTAGAAAGGGGAACAAACATGTTCATTAATGAAATAAAAACAATAAGCCCCTTTTTTCCAAGGTAAATCTGTTTGCTGCCTGCTTCCGGTATTCTTTCATTTACTGCTTCATTATACATTCCTATAAACCCCTTAAAATCTAAATTATATTACCGCTTAGTGACCACGTCTGTACATTGTCTATCTTTACAGTTACCAGTTTGCCAACCAGATCCTCAGATCCCCTAAAGTTTACCACTTTATTGGTATTGGTTCTTCCCGTATAGCTTTCGGTGCTGTTTCTGCTAAGGCCCTCAACCAGAACTTCAACTTCCTTTCCTAAAAGCATATCGTTTATTTCCTTGCTGATTTTATTCTGTACCGTAAGAAGTTTTTCAAACCTCTTTTTCTTTGTTTCCTCATCTACCTGATTGAGGCTTTTGGCGGCAGGTGTGCCTGTCCTTTTTGAGTACAAAAAGGTAAACGCAAAGTCAAACCGGACCTTTCGGAGTACATCCAACGTCTCTTCAAAATCCTCCTCTGTTTCTCCCGGAAAACCGACTATTATATCGGTGGTCATGGCAATTCCCGGAACGCTTTTCTGTACTTTTTGGGCCAGTTCGATATATTCTTCCTTTGTATATTTCCTGTTCATCTCGCTGAGTATTCTTGTGCTTCCGGCCTGTATGGGCAGGTGCAAATGATTGCAAACCTTTTTTAAGTCTCTCATGGCGTATATGAGCTCATCCGATAAATCCTTCGGGTGTGATGTCATAAACCTGATTCTCTCAATTCCCTCTACCGAGTTTAATTTTTTAAGTAAGCCCGCAAAGCTGCTCTCAATCCCTAAATCCTTACCGAAGGAATTTACATTCTGTCCCAACAGGGTTATCTCTTTATAGCCCTTAAGTCCTAACGTCGTGACCTCATTAACTATTTCAGCCTCTTCCCTGCTTCTTTCCCGTCCCCTTACATAAGGCACAATACAGTACGAACAGAAGTTATTGCAGCCGTACATAATTGTTACCCAGGCCCTCGAACTGTCCTTACGCATTATAGGCATACCCTCGGCGATATTCCCTTCGGCCTCCCGGACATCTATAAAGACGGTATCGGAATTCATTGCATTATTTAAAAGTTCGGGAAACTTATACAGATTATGTGTTCCGAAAATCAAATCCACATGCCTGTATTTGCTTTTTATATGCTCAACCACTTCATTTTGCTGCATCATACAGCCGCATACAGATATTATCATATCCGGATTATCTCTTTTCAGCTTCTTTAATGCGCCAAGATGCCCGTAAACCTTTTGTTCCGCATTTTCCCTGACACAGCATGTGTTAAATATAATAAGATCGCTGCCCTCTGCTTTATCCGTCTCTGTATAACCCATTTCGGATAACATGCCCGAAAGCCTTTCAGAATCGTTTTCATTCATCTGGCAGCCGAATGTAGCCAGATAATACTGCTTTTTCTTCATTTCTTTCATTTCATAACGGGCATTTATTTCCTTTATCTGCTCCATAAATTGGTACTGCCTTAATATTTCTTCTTCCGAAACCTGTATCTTTTTTCTTCCTTCAGTATTTTGACTCATTTCTTTCCTCCAAACCGAATACATAAGCTTTAAAGCCGCATATTTTTTCATTATAGCACTAACATTTTATTATTGAAATATATAAACAAAAAAATACCGGGATTTTATAAGTATCACCGATATTCGGGTTAATGAATAAATTTTCTAAATTACTGCTTCGCAGGCCACTATACCTGGTTCAGCTCAAGAACCGGCACTATTTTTTACTGTTCAGGTTCTGCTTTAACCTTTACCTTATCTATTTCCTCATATAAATAGTTTCTGTCATATTCAGCGTTTTTATAGGGTATTTTATTGGAAATCCCTGTATTGTTTATTAAGTCATGCCCATTTGTCTTAATATTAAAGGAAATTCCTGAATTTAAAAGTATTGTTGGAGAAATATCAAGGAATGAGGCAACCTTGTTTTTTTCTCTATACTGTTTATTATCAGGTGTTATAATTATTAAAGGTACAAATTCAAAATACTTTTCCTTCATAGTAAATGAAGCCTGTTTGTAAAGTTCGGTGTTTATATTGGGCGTATGATCACCAATGATAAAAATATAAGTGTTTTTGCGCACTGCCTGTACGTCTTCAATAAAGTTCCTGATAGTTTCATCCACATAAGACATTGAATTAAAATAATTTCTCACCGTATCATCCTTAATATCAAGATACAGCTTGTTCTCATAATAGTTCTTTGCATTTATAAAAGGCGTATGACTGGTCATTGTAATTATATGTGTAAAATACGGCTCTTTCTGCTTCTTAATAATGTCGGAAGCAAATTTAAAAACCTCATGGTCGGGTGCTCCCCATCCGACATGCTTTAAGTTCATCTTTGCAATATCAAAAAATTCATCGAATCCCATTTTGGGGAAGGCAGAGTCTCTGTTAAAAAAAACATCAGAATTGCCGTGAAATGCCGTATTTGTATATAATTTATCCGAAAGCCTCTTTAGCATGGAGTTGGAATAATTATAATTCGAAAGCTTTATTGCCGGAAATGAATCCAGAGGCTCAACACTGTTTATTATTGAAAATTCAGTGTCGGAGGTGCTGCCACCCTTATGGTAGCTCATAACATAAGGGTAAAATATATTATTATCTGCCAGCGATTTCAGGTAAGGTGTTTTAT
>JAEZNF010000584.1 GCA_023441845.1 Bacillota bacterium
CGGCAGTACGGTAGACGGTATAACAATTACTCTAAAGATAGGCAGTAAAGAGGCGGATGTCAGCGGTACTCCCGTAGAATTGGAGACACCGCCTTTAATAGTTGACGGCAGGACATTGATACCAATAAGGTTTATTGCCGAAAGTCTGGGGGCCGATGTGAACTGGGATAAGGTTACAAAAACCGTAATTATTAAAGAGAAGACAAGCGACGGTTTGATGTAATATGTTTGGATATATAATGCCGGACAAGCCGGAGCTGAAAATTAAGGATTACGAACTGTTTAAAGCGTTTTACTGCGGTGTATGCAAATCAATAGGGAAAAGGTGCGGACAGCTGGCACGCCTGACATTAAACTATGACTCAGCTTTTCTTGCGCTTGTTCTTTCTTCCTTGAAAAGCAGCAGTGAGCTTGTCATTAAGAGGGAAAGGTGCATTGCGCATCAGATAAAAAAACGGGCTGTAATAAAAGAAAATGAAATTATTGACTATTCGTCAGACATAAATATTATCCTCGCGTACTATAACCTGAAGGATAATTGGAAGGATAAACGCTCCAAGGTATCTGCAGCAGGCATGCTGGCGCTTAAATCCGGGTTTGGCAAGGTAAGGAATAAATACAGGCACAAATGTGATATAATAGAAAATAGGCTAAATGAACTGGATAAGCTGGAAAGCGAAAAATGCAACTCCGTGGATAGGGCTGCCGAGCCTTTTGCAAAGCTGATGGAAGAGGTTATGGATATAAGAGAGCTCTATCCGGACGAAAATCCGGCAAAGGCGCTCAGGTGGTTGGGATATAATATGGGTAAATGGATTTATATCCTTGACGCTTTTGACGATCTGGATGATGATATAAAGGAGAGCAGCTATAATCCGCTTATCTGGCAGTACGGCTATAATGGCGGAGATATCGGGGATTTTAAATCCAAAATAAGAGAACAGGTTGAATTTAATCTGACATTTTGTTTGAGTGAAATATCAAAAGCCTTTGAGCTTATGAATATCAAAAGCCACAGGAGCCTTGTTGAAAACATAATTTATCTGGGAATGCTAAAAAAGACCGAACAAATATTATATGCAGGGAGTTGTAAAAAAGTTGAGAAATCCATATGAGGTTTTGGGAATTAGTGAGGGAGTAAGTGAAGAAGAGATTAAACGGGCATATAGGGAAGCAGTAAAAAAGTATCACCCTGATCAGTACCGGAATAACCCATTATCCGACCTGGCTGAGGATAAGCTAAGAGAAGTGAATGAAGCATATGATTACCTGATGAAAAACAGAAATATGGATAACAATGCCGGAGCAAACAGCAATGCCGGCTGGAGTAGTAATCAGGGCAATGGCTTTTTTAATCAGGTTAGAATTTATATCAATCAGGGAAATATCGGTCTTGCAGAGGAAATGCTGGACGGTTCTGATGTCAGGAATGCCGAATGGTACTATCTCAAGGGGCAGGTTTTTCTTAAGAAGGGTTGGTATGATGAGGCACGTTCGCACATGCAGAATGCCGTAAACATGGATCCGCGAAACTATGAGTACAGGCAGGCCTTGAATAATCTGGGAAGGTCAAACAGGGATTTCAGAGGTAATGCATACGGCCGTGGCTACGGTAATGATAATTCCAATTTATGCAATACCTGTATGACGATATGGTGTATAGACTCATGCTGCGAATGCGGCGGATGCGACCTTATTGAATGCTGTTAGACGGTGGATTATATGAATGAGCAAAATAAACGTTTTTCTGCAAGAATATTAAGCCTTGGGGGTATACTGCTCGCATTAACGGTTATTACGCTTTTTGCAGAGAGTATACTGCCCACAAGCAAATTATCTCTATACTCATTAAGCTCGTTTTTTATTGCGGTGATGATAATAGAATCAGGCGCTA
The DNA here is from genome assembly GCA_023441845.1 of Bacillota bacterium. Taxonomy (GTDB): domain Bacteria; phylum Bacillota; class Clostridia; order Acetivibrionales; family DSM-2933; genus JAEZNF01. The sequence goes on from JAEZNF010000584.1 coordinate 1,895, forward strand.
AGGCAGGCCTGGTGTTCTACATTTCGTCTGCTTTGCTGGCTCTGGTTGTCGTACAGAATAAACTTGAACTTATACCGTACATAGCTTTTTTCGGTAATTACGGACTTGTTAAGTACCTTGTAGAAAAGCTCAGGAATCTTTTTTTAGAATATGTATTGAAAATTTCATATTTCAGTATATGGCTTATAGTTGCTTTTATCTTCGCTAAAGCTTTTTTTGCTGCAAACATAAAGATAAATTTCCCTTGGTGGGTTGTGATAGTACTATTGGAGGCAGCATTTGTAATTTATGACTACGTATACTCTCTTATCGTCAGGTATTATTCAGCAAAGTTTAGGGATCGTCTCAAAATATCCTGAAAGAAATCCTTGAAAATATCCAATGTCATCATGAATGGCAGTTTATCAATATTAATAAGTTGAACGCGTGAAAGAATTTTCATAAAGTGTTGCACGTTCATAGGATCAAGGTATATTATTTCGCGAAACATATAGTTAAATTAATGCGGGGTGATTTTTTGAAGTTCCGAATTACTTCTTTTCACCTGATTGTGGCTATAATTATTCAGATTATTGTGATAGACATTCTTATTGCTGCCTTGCTTTTTGGAAAGTTAACTCCGGTAAAAGCCGAAATGGCTGGAATAAGGAGTACCCCTCCCAATACAAAAACGGCATCTCGTTTAAATAGTGCAGAAAAGAAAGAAGCACTTATAGAACTTATAGAAAAAACCTGGAGGCTGGGCAAAGCGTTTGAAATTAATGATGGGACAGGGTACAAAAAGGAATTTACAGCTACTGCATATGACCTGTCATTTGAATGCTGCGGAAAGTATCCTTCACATCCCGAATATGGAATAACGTTCAGCGGCAGAAAGGCTGTTAGAGGAAGGACAATTGCTGTAGACCCAGTCGTAATACCGCTCGGGAGCAAGGTACATATTGAATTTCCATTCGATTATTCATACCTGAATGGAGTATATATTGCAGAAGATATCGGCAGCAAAGTAAAGGGAAATATTATTGATATTTTTTTAGGTGAGTCTGCATATAAGGAAATGGAGAAGTTTGGCAGTATGAAGGTATATGTCACTGTTATTGAATCTGCGGGCAATAACAGGTAAACATTCCCAAATAAAAAGTATTGTGGTAGAATAAATTGTATGCAATTAAAAAAGCATGTAAACTATGCATTCAAAACCACATAAGGAGTATTATTGTAAAATGGGCGATATAGAGTTGCCGTATTTAACAGCAATATATTTAATTGTGCTGATTTCAGGCTGTGCAGTAAATTTGTTAAGACGTCATTTTATTATACAACTCGCCGGCATAGCGTTTCTCTTTACTTATGCCGTATGCAGATCGTTTGTTTTGTTCAAAAACAACTTGAATATTGATATAAGAGATGTTTATTTTTCTTTCCTCCCTTCATTGACGGGTATAGCTGCCTGCCTTGCCAGTATGGTACTGGGCTTCTGGCTATTTCCGGCTATCAGAAAACGAATAAAGGATTAGTTCTTTCCAAAAAATACATACATAATTTTCAGGTTCACTTATCGAAAAATTATGTTAACTACGCTATACTTAAATATGATACTATTCCTGGTGGCAATCAAAGCACTTCTATAACTTCATTCCATCCATGCCGGAGGCTTGTTTTGCTTGTAAAGAATACCGGTATTGATTGCAGCTTTGAATTAGTAATTAATTTATTTGGGCGGAGGTGGAAATTTGAGGAAAGCATTACTTGTCTTATCCTGCCTTATTGTTTGCATTCTTGGTGTGAGTCCTGCTAATGCCGCATCGTATGCAGGTTATGTAAAAACAGGTACAGGGGTTGTTATAAACGGAGTGCAATTGAGCTTTGAAAGGAGTCCGGTTAATAAAAACGGAAGAATACTGGCTCCCGGCAGGACCCTTTGCTCAAGTCTCGGGGCAAAGGTTGACTGGTATGAAAAACAGGGGAAGATAAGTGTTACCGGAGGCGGTACCGTTATAAACATGTATATCGGGAGTTCTACTGCCCGGATAGGTAACACGGTAAAGGAAATGGATGTTGCACCGTACCTGCAAAACGGAACAGTCATGCTGCCTGTTAGATTTACCGCAGAAAGTCTGAGTTATAAAGTGGGCTTCGATACACGAAGCAATAGCGTTGTTATTAGTTCCGGAGCAATTGATTCCGGAATTTCCAGGGGCGATGACAGAAAAACATTTAAAGTGGTCATTGATGCAGGACATGGTGGATCTGATACCGGTGCTGTTGTGTCGGGAGTATATGAAAAAAACCTGAACCTTGATATTGCAAAAAGACTGCAAAGCCTTTTGAAAGAAGAGGGCATTACAACTTACATGACAAGGACCGGTGACACTAAATTGACTCTTTACCAGAGATCCGAGCTTGCCAATTCGGTAAAAGCCGATCTTCTTGTAAGTATCCATAACAATGCCCAGAATGAAAATTGGGTGGCAGGGAGTATGACGCTGTATTATCCTTACGGAGGCAACTCAAAAGGAGGACTTTCAGCAAAAGAGTTTGCTTCCATAGTACAGAGCAAGCTGTCTACTGGTTTAGGTGCGAAAAATCTGGGTATAATAGCAAGGCCTAAGCTGGCTGTGTTGAGGACGGCAAAAATGCCTGCGGTTATAGCCGAGGTTGGATACATGACAAACAAGACGGAATTGAATAATTTGTTGACCTCAAAATATAAACAGAAAGCAGCGGTAGCTTTGAAGGATGCCATAATCAAATCATTAGATAAAATATAAGGGATTAAAAGAATAAAAGCCAATTTATTTTTACAGTATAGGGCTCAACTTTTTATCAAAAATTATTAACGTGCGGCAGTTGGTAATTTTATGGTTTAAAGTTGGGCTTCTTTATGGTATTATATATGAAAACAATTTTTATTACTATTTAAATGTGAAAATGATTTTACAAGGACAAATTTTATTTTCACGATAATTAATTAAGGAAATTGAAGCGCGATGTAAAAGCGTTATCGCGTTCAATATATACAGGTGGTTTATATGAGAATAGCGGTTATAGACGGTCAGGGCGGAGGAATCGGAAAGCTAATAGTTGAGAAGCTTAGAAAAGAACTCCCGGAAGGGATTGAAATACTTGCTCTTGGGACAAATGCCCTGGCAGCCGGAATAATGCTTAAAGCAGGAGCTAATGAAGGTGCGTCGGGTGAAAATGCAGTAGTTTACAGTGCAGGGAAAGTAGACGTTATTGTGGGAGTCATAGGCATAATTGCGGCAAATTCAATGCTGGGTGAACTCACACCGCTTATGGCAAAGGCTGTTGCGGAAAGTCCTGCCAAAAAGGTCCTGATTCCGCTCAACAGATGCAATATTGAAGTGGCAGGAGTCAAGGCAGAACCGCTTCCACACCTTGTTGATCATGCAGTTGCGTTAATTTGCCGGCATATTGAAAGCATGGCATAGTGTATTATATATCTTTTTATAGATGAGGGCATTAAAATATGAATGAACGAACAAATAAAATTTTGGAATTCGATAAAATAGTAGCAAAACTGGAAAGCCTTACGGTGTCAAGCTTAGGAAGGGATATTGCAGAGCTTCTTAAGCCTCAGACTGATTTTGAGGCAATTAGAAGTTCTCTTAAAGAGACCGATGACGGCGTTGCTTTTATAATGAGAAAGGGAAGTCCGCCGTTTGGAGGAATTCATGATATAAGAAGCAGCTTGAAGCGTGTGGATATAGGGTCCGTTTTAAATCCGGGCGAGCTTCTTGCCATTGCAGATACATTACGGGCCTGCAGGAATTTAAAAAATTATGCGGGTGACAATATAGTTACGGGAGCCGAAAATACAGTCAGCGATTTGATAGGCTGCCTGGAGGTAAATAGAAGAGTTGAAGAAAAGATAACCTCTGCAATAGTAAACGAAGAAGAAATTTCGGATAACGCAAGCACTACCCTTTATAATATCCGCAGACAAATAAGGGAAGCTCAGAACTCAATACGTGAGAAACTTAATAGTATAATAAAGTCGTCAAAAAACCAGAAGTTTATGCAGGAGTCCATAGTCACCATGCGTGGGGACAGGTACGTGGTGCCGGTTAAGCAGGAGTACAGGAATGAAATTCCGGGGCTTATACATGATTCATCCTCAAGCGGAGCCACAATATTTGTTGAACCGATGGCTGTTGTTGAAGCAAATAACAGTATCAAACAGCTCAAAGTAAAAGAACAGATTGAAATAGAGCGGATATTGGGGGAACTGACAGAGGATGTGAGGGGGATTTTAGACGGCCTTAAGTCGAATGTATCGCTTCTTGCAAGGCTGGACTTTATTTTTGCAAAAGCAAAGCTCAGTACCGATTTGAAATGTGTGTGTCCCAGGCTCAATAATGAGAGACGGATAATTATAAAAAAAGGAAGGCACCCTCTGCTCGATCAGAAGACGGTTGTGCCTACAGACTTCTGGATAGGGGATGAATTCAGTACGCTTGTCATTACCGGGCCAAATACCGGAGGTAAAACCGTTACGCTAAAAACAGTAGGCCTTTTTACCCTTATGGCTCAGGCAGGGCTTCATATCCCGGCAAATGAAGGTACGGATATAGGGGTTTTTGACAGTATATTTGCCGATATTGGCGATGAACAAAGTATTGAGCAGAGCCTCAGTACATTTTCTTCGCATATGAAAAACATTGTTAAGGTACTTGAAAGTGCAGATGACAGGTCACTGACGCTTTTTGACGAGTTGGGTGCGGGTACCGACCCGACTGAGGGAGCTGCTTTGGCTACGGCTATTTTAGAACACCTCCGTCAAAGGGGTGCTGTTAGCGTTGCTACTACGCATTACAGCGAACTTAAGGTTTATGCAATATCTACCAGGGGTGTTGAAAACGCTTGCTGCGAGTTTGATGTAGAAACCTTGAAGCCCACATACAGGCTGCTTATTGGAGTGCCCGGCAAGAGTAACGCATTTGCCATATCTAAAAGGCTGGGACTTCCGGAAATAATTATTGAAGATGCTAAAGGACTTTTGACACAGGAAGACATAAAATTCGAAGACATGCTTATGGATATAGAAAGCAACCGGAGCGAAGCTGAAAGGGAGAAGACAAAGGCGGAAGCCATGAGGCTGGAAATTGAAGCCTTGAGAAACGAATTGAATGAGAAAGTCAAAAAAATTGAGTCACAGAAGGATAAGATGATACGTGAGGCGAAGGAAGAGGCCAGGAGGATTTTACTTGAAGCTAAAGCCGAATCCGAGGAAATGATTTCCGAAATGAAAAGGCTTCAAATGGAGATGGAGGAAGCAGAGAGAAACAAAGCTGCCCAGGAGATACGCTCAAAGATCAAAAATAAGATAGACAAAATTGAGGATTCGCTGTCTGAAGCGGTACTACCTAAAAAAGGTTTTTCAAAGCCCCCGGAAGGTTTAAAGCCGGGCGACACCGTATTAATAGTAAACCTGAATCAAAAGGGTACTGTTGTGACGCCTCCGGACAAGGATGGGCAGGCTATGATACAAGCCGGAATCATGAAAATAAATGTCCATATAACAAATCTTAAGCTGGTAAACGAGCAGCAAAACAACATCAATAAAGCCGGTACAGGAAGAATGGGAGCAAAATCAAGAAGTATTTCTACCGAAATAGATTTGAGGGGAATGGTTTTAGAGGACGCCATTGAAGCAGTGGATAAATACCTGGATGATGTAAGCATGGCGGGATTAAAAGAAGTTACTATAATACACGGAAAGGGAACCGGTGTATTAAGAAGCGGGATACACCGGTTTTTAAAGTCCAATTCACACGTCGGGTCCTATAGGCTCGGAAAGTACGGCGAGGGAGAGTCAGGAGTGACTGTTGTAGAGATGGTTTAGTTCAAAGACTTAAGTCTATAACAGTATTTCTACAAACAAATATTGATTGTTTCAGGCAGCTATATGATTTTTATCATATAGCTGTTAATTTATTATCCGAATTGTTCGATAATTGCTATGATAGTTTTTTTATATATTTGGTTATAGATAGGTGGGGAAGATAATGATATTGGCCTGGAAAGGATTTGGAACTTTTTCTTTTAAGCCTGGTATTATAGGCACTATTCTTGCATTCAATTTCCTGAATCTAGCTGCAGCTATCATACTTCATACCATCATTCCCTATATATTCGATTGCAGGCCTTATACAATGAGCGGCGATAATACTGCAGCCTATGTTGACTATTTACGCCTCTATCAAATATCTATAAGCATTTTCCTCGTAATAGGAACTATAATTTTGGTGTATACATTTAAAAGTGTGATTGGCTGGAAAAGCATAAATCTGGAAAAAAATATGGAAGAGCCTGAAAAGCGTATGCCAATTATTAAAAAATGCTTGCGTCTGCCGTATTTTATTTATTTCATGCAGATAACCCTTCCTTTTATCATTATACTGGTTTGCTTCCTGGTCTTGGAGAATATAACAGACCTGTCGATAAGTCTTATATGCAGGCTGGAAATACTGGTAATCACACTTTGCACATTTATAGGCGCGGCCATGTATATGATTTCCAAGAAGATTTTAATAAACATATTTCTTATGTCCGTACGGACTAAAATATATACAAGGAATCCTCAAATCTCTGACTACGAGATAGCCGGCCTGATATTGGAATTCGGCAGCATAGGCATGGGGAAGGATGAACAGTCGGTACTAAAAGAACAACAGGATCGTTTAATGGAGAAGGAAAGGCTTGCAGCTTTAGGGCAATTGGTTGGAGGGATTACTCATAACCTGAGATCACCTATAATGTCAATCTCCGGTGCTGTTGAAGCGTTGAGGGATCTTGTAAAGGAATATGAGGAGTCTATTGGCGACAGGAATGTTACCCAGGAGGACCACCATGAAGTTGCAAAGGAAATGCTAATGTGGGTTGAAAAGATAAAACCGCAATGTTCATATATGTCGGAATTGGTTTCGGCTGTCAAAGACCAGGCGGTAAGTATAAGTGCGGTGGATACTGACAGCTTCAGCATTGGTGAATTGATAAAAAAGGTGGATATACTTATGAACTACGAATTGAAAATAAACCGCTGCATGATCAATAAAGATATTGCAATAGATTTGAATACTCATATAAGAGGAGCAATAAACAATCTGGTGCAGGTGCTTAATAACTTAATTATAAATGCAATTCATTCATATGGCGGGAGAGAAGGCCTGATTAATTTAAGTATTACTGAATGCGGCGGTAAAGTCAGATTTATTATAAGCGATAACGGAAATGGCATCCCGAAGGAAATTCAGCAAAAGCTATTCAAAGAGATGATAACAACAAAGGGCAATAATGGTACAGGACTCGGTCTTTACATATCATATGCTGCAATAAAGCGTTTTAAAGGAGACATGTGGTTCGAATCGGAAGAAGGTATAGGTACATCCTTTTATATTACAGTTCCAGCTATGTGTTAAGGTATATTAAGTAAAGGGGCTGAAGTAGCATGAGAAAAAGGTCTAACGAGCCTTTGACGGGTTACAGGGTAATGGTAGTGGATGACGAGGCGGGAATAGTAGACTCGCTGTCTGTTGTGTTGAAAAAGGCCGGATATTGCTTTGAGGGATATACAGATGCGTTTGCCGCCATTGAAGCACTTAAGGCAGGACGCTTTGATATACTTGTGCTGGATTTCCTTCTGGAATCCATTCATGGAGATGAGGTTGTTAAAAAGATCAGAGAGTTTGATACAGATCTGTACATATTACTTCTCACGGGCCATAAGGACATGGCTCCTCCTTTAGAGACAATAAGGGCCCTTGATATACAGGGCTATTGTGAGAAAAACGACAGGTTTGACCAACTGATACTTCTGATCGAATCTGCTATTAAGACCATTGCTCAAAGAAAGACAATCTGGCAGTTTAAAGACGGGCTAAACAGGATGCTTGAGTCTTTGCCCAAAATATATAAGCTGCAGCCTATAAATAATATACTGGAAGATATTCTTAATGAGGCCATGCTTTTTTCTAAAAGTCAAAACGGTTTTATTTTTATCGATAATATGATAAATCCTGAGAATATTAAAGCTGAAAATAACAGTATGTACAGGGGGGCGGGCATTTATAATCTTGATATTGAAGAATTTATGTCGCTTTTAAGCCCTGAGTTTATTGGGAACATAGGAAATTCCAGGCTTAATAAGGAAACGGTTTTATTGGATAATGGAATAATACTTCCTTTGCTTAATTCATACCAGAATACAATGGGTGTGCTGTATATTGAGAATGACAAATTACATGATGACGTAAAACTCCTGGAGATATTTACCAACCAATCCTCTGCGGCTTTAAACAATTCAATTCTACACTTATTGGTAAATACAAAGAATGAAGAGTTAATACGGACATATAATGAATTGAGATCCAGGTATTTAGATACTATAGAGATGTTGAGACTTGCTGTTGATGCTAAGGACGTGTATACCAGAGGTCATTCCGAAAGGGTTGCATTTTATGCACAGGAAATTGGCAGGTCTTTTAGAGTAAGTGATAAGGAATTGGAACTTCTTGAAATAGGGGGAATATTCCATGATGTGGGTAAAATAGGCACTGCTGATGATATTCTTTTAAAGAACGATAAGTTAAATGACATGGAATATCAGGAAATCAAGAAGCACCCTATAAAGGGAGCGCATATTCTATCGGCGGTGTCCATGTTTAAGGATGTTGTTCCTTTGGTAAGATACCACCATGAAAGAATTGACGGCAGAGGGTATCCTGATGGGCTTAAGGGAGATGAAATACCCTTTCTTGCCAGGATATTGACTGTAGCTGATGCGTTTGATGCTATGATTTCCGATAGATTATACAGGACAAGGCTTAATATGGATGAGGCAAGGAAACAGCTTATTATGGGTGCAGGCACACAGTTTGATGCCGATATTGTTGAGAAATTCATTGAGCTCCTGGATCTTAAATTCGATAAGATGCAGAATAATATAGCAACAACATATAAAAGCCTTACGAGTGAGGTTTGTGACGGATATGATTTGTGTAAAGAGTCTTTGGTCAACAGGCTCTAAAGATAAAAAACTTTAAACCTTAAAATATCCGGGGCGAAAAATAGCGATGCCTTAACGCTTTTTGGCTACTTATATAGTAATGAATAGATTGAGAAAGATTCAGAAAGATTCAGGTAGGAGGCCGAATGGAAGTGGGAAGTAGGAATCATGGAAGCGTGTACGATAAAAAAATTATGGTTCTGGACAGTAACACTGAAATTATAGAAACTCTGACCGGAATACTAAAGGACAGCAAAATTGATGTCAGGGGAACCAGCAACCCTGTTGAAGCTATTGAAAAAATGAAGGAAGAGCATTTTGATATGCTTATTCTGGATTTTCTTATGAAACCTATAGACGGGGTAGAAGTTGTGAAAAGGGTAAGGGAATTTAATAATGAATTGTATATAATTCTTATAACCGAAAGGAATGGTCCGATACCGCCTTTAGATACAATGAAGATGCTTGATATTCGGGCGTACTGTGAAAAATGCGGTAATTTTGAACAGCTTCTCCTATTGGTTGAAACAGGTATAAAGTCAATAGCTCAAAAAAGAATGTTATCCGAGTACAATAAGGGACTTACCAATTTGGTCCAATCCATTCCGGAAATTTATAAAATAAAGCCTGTTGATGAACTGCTGGCAAAAATGCTGGAAGAGTTGAAACCTTTTATTAAAAGCCGCAATGCCTTCATTCTGGCAGATGATTTCAGAGAATCGGGGGATACACATCAAAAGAGCTTATACTGTGGAATCGGAAAGTATAATGTAGAAATAGACAGATTCTTTAGCGGTTTGAATTCAGAATTTATAGCAGGTATAGGTAATGCACGGCTTTCAAACCAAACCATCAAAACGAAAAAAGGGCTCATTATTCCTCTCATAAATGAATATAATAATTCAATCGGTGTAATTTTTATTGAGAACAGCGGCTATTCCGAAAATCTCAATATGCTTGAGATATATTCCAAGCAGGCTTCCATATCACTAAACTATGCTTATTTGCACTCGGTTGTTCAAACTAAAAAGGAAGAACTTACAAGGACATATGAGGAAATGAAAAAAAGGTATATTGACACAATTGAGGTTTTAAGGCTTGCCGTTGATGCTAAAGACACCTATACCAAGGGGCATTCCGACAGGGTTGCCTTTTATGCCGAAGAAATCGGGGCATCACTCGGACTTGCAAAAAATGAGCTTGAAAAGCTGAGACTTGGTGGGATATTCCACGATATCGGCAAAATAGGTACTGCCGATGATATTCTCCTTAAGACCGGTTCGCTTACTGACGACGAATACCACCAGGTAAAAAAGCACCCCATAGAAGGGGCAAACATCCTTTCGGCGGTTTCTGTATTTAAAGACGTCGTACCTCTGGTAAAATGCCACCATGAAAGAATTGACGGGAATGGATATCCGCATGGCCTGAAAGGTGAAGAAATCCCGTTTTTAGCAAGGGTCCTGTCGGTTGCCGATGCTTTTGACGCAATGACATCGGACAGGTCATACAGGACTAAAATCAGTTTTAATGATGCTAAAGGCCAATTGATTACAGGAGCGGGAAGGCAGTTTGATGAATTGGTTGTCAGGACTTTTTTGAAGGTGATCGAAGATAGCTGAAAAGAATCAGATTTATTACTCCGGACATGGTAGCATAGCCATCAAAAAGTTATAATTGATGGTCTTTTTGGGGTA
>JAEZNF010000641.1 GCA_023441845.1 Bacillota bacterium
ATTTAAGGTTGCTCCACCGTGATATCTTGTGATGTAGCCTTCCTGCTCCAATTCTTCAAAATCATTGCGGATAGTAGCCTCGGTAACATTAAGAAGCTTACTTAAAGTGGCAACATCAATCTGCTTACGATCAAATATGATTTCTTTTATTCTACGCTTTCTTTCTGCTTTAAACATAAATAATCCTCTTTGCTTTTTATTTCAATTCCATCATACTATATAATTTTTAAAATAGCAAACAGAAAAAACAAAAAAATAAAAAACGAAAAGAAATAAATCGCAAAAAACCTTAAAAATCCCCTATATGAAAGCATACGAAAAGAATTAACTCCTTGAAATGAAAAAATTCGAAAATGAAACGTTGACAAACGAAAATACTGATGATATATTTAGGACATAAATAAAAAAGAAAGAAGGTAGTAATAAATGAAGAAGGTATTAGCTTTACTTACTGTATTATGCTTGATGATGAGCTTGGTTGCCTGCAACGGTAAAAAGTCTGAAGATGCAAGCAGTGATACAGACAAGGGGTCAGGGGATGCAAAATATACAATCGGGTTTTCTAATGCATCAATTTCTAACAGCTGGCGTGTTAAGATGAGAGACATGCTGGTTGAGGAATGTGAAAAACAGAACATCAAATTAATTGAAACAGATGCGCATGATGATGCAAATACGCAGAACAGTAATATTGAGACATTACTTCAACAAGATCTCGATGCGATCTTAATTGCTCCGGTTGTAGAGGACGCGGTTAACCCTGGAATTGAGAAGGCTTTTGAAAGCGGCATTCCGGTTATCATTTTTGACAGACACTGCAGTACAGAGCAGTATACCCATTTTGTGGGTTATTCAGACAAGCAAAACGGTGCGGAATGTGCGCAGATGTTAGTAGACGCCCTGACGGAAAAGTACGGAGAAGCAAAGGGTAATATCATTGCACTTGACTCTCTTGCGGGCTCTAGTACGGACAACATGCAGAAAGCCGGACAGGACTCGGTATTCTCCCAATATCCTAATATCAAGATTATTGCCAGACAGTATACAGACTTCGAGGTTAGTAAAGGCAAAGCATTTATGGAAGATTGTTTGACAAAATTCAAATCCGGTGAGATTGACGCTATCATTTCTCAGGATGGTGGGGTAACACTTGGTGCCTGGGATGCTATTAAGGAAGCCGGCCGGGATAAGGACGGCATATTAATAGCCAATGCAGATGGTATCAATGGCGTCTGTAAGATGGTTAAGGAGGGCACTGCTGTCGGTCTTACACAGTTCCCCTGTGCAGCCAGTGTAGATGCCCTTAATGTAGCAATTCAGGAGATTGAGGGAAAAGGACCTAAGGATAAAGACGTTATCATGGAATCCATCGTAGTTAATAAAGATAATGTTGAAGATTATGTAATCCCTGACGGCGATGATTATGATTGGACATATTAACAAAACATGATGCCCCTTGAATTAGTTTGTGCCGAGGATTGCGCAGGCACAAAATTCCGGGTTTGATCTTTTACATAATGAAAGAACTTAGGGTTGAAAGAAAGTACAGTTAATAACGGAACGTCATGGGGAATTCTTTCAACCCTTTTTATAAGTGGCAGAAACATATCTGCATATAGATGTATTTTGCGATGGTTATAAGGCTGTAAGAAAATCATTTTTAATCAAAAAAGTGCGTGTCAGTGGTAATCTCAGTGCAGATAAAAATATTCGCATCGGCTAAAGGTGAGTCAAGATACATCGCAGGAATGGAGGACAAGATGAAAATTGGTTTTTGCGTAGTAAACTATTCAGAAAAGCCTGTAGAAGAGGTAGTAAAGTTAGCGGCAGAGAATGGCTATGATTGTGTTGAGCTGCCTGCTTATGAGGATAACGGACAAGTTGATGCAAAGGAAATGCTAAAGGGTAATAATGCAAAGAAGCTTAAAAAAATGGTCGAAGATCATGGACTATTTATATCATCACTGAGCAATCATGCGGATTCTCTTTTGGTTATGGGGCCATACAGTGCCGGGACAGATTCAATCTGCCCAGGTACAAGGGAAGAAAAGATTAAGTTTGGTACAGAAAGCTTAATTCGTAGTGCTCAGCTTGCCAGTGAACTTGGTGTACCGGCGGTAGTCGCCTTCTCAGGAATGGAGAATTACGGACATATTAACGATTGGCCGGAGCCGAATGGCTGGAAATATGAAGAGGAGCAGTTTGCCCTTAAGTATACTCCAATTCTAGATAAATATAAGGAATATGGTGTAAAGCTGGCCTTCGAACCACATCCGAACAACATTGTCTATGATACTCAGTCAGCCTTAAGATGCCTTGAGGTGGTAGATCATCACCCGGCTTTTGCAATCAATCTTGATCCTGCAAATATTTTATTTTCAGGAATTAATGTACAGACCTTTATCGATGAGTTAAAGGGAAGGATTGCTCTCGTTCATGCAAAGGATTGTGAATTTGTACAGCATAATATGGCAAAAGGCGGACTTAATATGTATATGCAGGATGGCT
>JAEZNF010000680.1 GCA_023441845.1 Bacillota bacterium
TTCCTTTGCAGTGCCCCATGTTTTGTCGGTATCATTGCCGATGCCGGTAATTTCAGCACAGACAGCAGCCATAATATATTTATCAAGTCCGAATTCGGTTGAATTCTTTAAAACATCGACAAAAACCTCCAATGTGCTTTGTCCCCCTTTTATAAGGCTGTTAAAAGTATCTTTGTGTGCCTCGATATAATCATAAGGATTACTGCTAAATGCCAGAAAAGGTTTTTCTTGAGTTGGTTCCGTCATTTTGCCAATCATATCAAGCAGTTGCCTTTTTAATACTTCTTTGTCCGGTGTTTTATTAAGGCCTTCATTTGAGTTTGTACCGTAGTTTAAAGACGGTAATTTGGGGGGTGTGGCGGCATTTTTACTGTTCTGGTAAACTTCTTTCAAATGCTCATAATCAAATAAACCTGAAGATACCTTATAGCATTGAGTTTCACCGTTAAGCCAAAACACGCCGTTTCTATCAACCCAGAAACTTTTGATGTTTTTATTGTTACTGTAGAAACTCACATGAAAGGCACTGGCCAGGTCCATTTCTTCGGTAGTTTTATCAAAACTCAAGGAACTGAAACTATCCAATAAGTCATCAATGACTTTTGGTTCTGCACCAAACATGGCATAACTTGAGTAGCCATAGAAAATTGAAATATTGTCGGCCTTTATTATACTAGTATCCGAATTTGCACAACCTGCCAGAAGCAAGGCAGCAACCAGCACTGAAAAAAATACTCTTTTCAAAACAGCACCTCCTAAAGATCAGCGTTTGTGATAACGATTACGGCAATAACAGCTACCAATGCTGCAAAGCAAAGTGACGATAAAACAGTAAGCTTTTTATATGACAGTATATTTTCAATCCGTACCCTTGTTTTCGCTCCCCCAAAGGCTGATGTAAATAAAGCATTACCGGCTGAACAAGAAAGAATGGTATTGGCGTACTCCCTTGTTTGATTTTCATTGAGGTTTTTCAAAACCTTTGCATCACAGGCAAGTTCCATATCTGAAAAGAAGCATCTTAAGAATATCCATGAAAGCGGATTGAACCAATGTACACAGGCAGTTATAACAGCAGCAACCCGGAATAGGTTGTCCCTGCGTTTTATATGCATACGTTCGTGCAATATTATATAATCTGTATCGCAGCCTTCTATCCCGGCGGGAACAACTATTTTAGGGCGGATAATGCCATAAACGGCCGGGGATTTAATTCTGTCGGACTTGTAGATATTGTCTTTTATGTGCTCGGAACTTTTTAGCTCTGCTTTTGTAAAGCGGTATAACAGCACTGTTGTCATAATGGCAGTACTGCAAACTATAATCCAGATTACCGATGCGATATTGAATACATTTTCAATCAGGTTTGTTTTATACTCAATGGGAAAATAGCTGTTTGCTTTCATTACAAAATTAGAGGCTGTCAGCCGTGGGAATTCCTCATTTATAACCACTGTTTTGGTAGTAAATCTTGATATCAGGCTTAATAGGCTGTATTCACTGGCAATTCCAAAAGGGAGCCAAAATCTGACAAAAGGAATAGCCCATAATACATATACTGCAAAACAGGGCAGAAATTTGATTTTTCGCAGTGTCAAAACAAGCAACCCGGCACAACTGCCCAGAATACTGATATTAAGAACCCAATAAAATATTTCCGACAACATGGCCTACCTCTTTTCTATGAGCTTTTTCAACACTTCAAGCTCATCATCGGAAATCTGATCTTCAATAAATGCCGCAAAAAAGGCTTTTTTGGAGCCGTTATAAAGTTTGTCGATGAGACTTTGAGTTTCTGCCTTCCGCACATCATCTTTTTTAACCAGTGAAGTGCAGATAAAGTTGGGCTCGGTTCTTTTGATTGCATTTTTTTCAATTAGTTTTTTGATAACGGTATAAGTTGTATTTTTGTTCCATCCGATTGTTTCGGCGGCTATAAGGCTGATTTCTTTAGCTGATACGGGTTCCTTCTCCCATACAATGTCCATTATTTTAAGCTCACTGTCAAATAATTTTATTGTCTCCAACATTAACCCCTCCAGACTATTCAAGTAGTATACATCCATACTACCACAATAGTCTGAAAATGTAAAGACCATAAAAGAGCGGCACCCAAAGACATCGTTTAGTGATATTAAAGTCAACCCACTTAATAAAGCCTTGGGAATTGACGTGGGTTTCCTGTACGTTACCATTAACGCTAAAAAATATAATCAAGGTTATTAGAACCATACCTATAACAAGTATTAATGTTTTTGATTTCAATATTATTATTCTTTTGAGCCTCAACTTTTTATTCATTGTAATTCTACTCAATCTTTTCTATTTAATTCTTAAAGTTTTAACAGCTATAAAAGAACTGATAAATAATTATTTCTTTAAAAATAACCTGTATTCATTTAGTCAATGTAGCAAAGGGTATCTTAAACGACATCGGAACCGAGGAATTAGCTCATTTGGAAATAATCGGTTCAATTGTATACCAGCTCACCAAGGGCGTTCCTGCAAAAGAAATGGAAAAATTCGGGCTGGGCGATTACTACTCTGATCACGACCATGCAA
>JAEZNF010000682.1 GCA_023441845.1 Bacillota bacterium
GGCATGGGCGGTACGCTTTGGTGGGATGTTGAACAATGGTTGGTTGATTATGGAGTACCTGACCTTGGACATAGAACATACATGCTAAGACCCGGATTGGACATAACCGGATTTGGTATGTGCGGACAGTGGTCAAATATGTATGTGTTTGGTGGTTCGGGTACAGCTACAACCTCATATGAGTGCCTGACATGGCCTTCAAACGGATGTTTTCCAACTCGATTCTTCAGCGGTAATCTGAGATGGAGCGCTCACGTCAGCTTAGCAAATATGAATAAGAACGACGTAAAAGTGAAAATTACCCGCAAATCTGATGGAACTGTATGGAATTTATCTTCAGCAAGTTTGGATGTTGTACAAGGTCAGGTGCTTATATTCAGCTTTGATCCTGGGTCATATTCTGCCGGTACGGAATATAATGTTCAAATTAGCGATATTGCCATGATGAATGGCGAAAAGGCAAAGGTAGAGTACAATGTGAAACTGGTAAATTTGAATTAGGCATCTTCAAAAAGTAGAACTTTTGAGGACAAAGAGATTATTGATTAAAGTGAAAATAAAAGTCTTGACGTTATAGTAAACCAAATACAAATAAATTTAAAGCTGTCTCCGCTGGGGGCAGCTTTAAATTTATTAATCCTACAACAAGCGGTTTTACCGTTGCTGATACAGGAAACATATTAGCATAATCGATAGCTAATTCACAATATCATTTTAGGAGCCTATTTAGCGATGAAGCGCTTCTTATAGTTTTGTCATAAAATGTAGACAAAGGCATTTTTAAGGCATAAAATAGTAATGGTGTAGTTGGCAAAACCTTGGATTAATGAGTAATATCTTTCTTCAATACATTTCCAACTTCCGTTCATACAAAAACCCCCGTTTTGTGATTTCATAAAATAATCTATGATGATTTAAATTCTTTTTCTTAATTTGACTTCGTGTATAATAAGTATCACAAGCCCTAAAACAAAAGTTATCAATGCAATTGCCAGGCATGGGTTTTTAGTTGTCAAGTGAATAGAAAGCGACTGGTTTGTCAGAAGTTGGAACGTGCGAAATTTGCACGTTGCTTTTTTCTTCCAGTTCCTTTTCGTCAAAAACATTTTTTATGTGCTTGGATATTACTCTTCGGTCTCTCCCAAACATTTCAGCCATTTGAAACTTAGTCAGCCATACAGTTTCTTTATCGAATCGCACATCAACGGAAATTTTCTCATCTTCAGTTTTAAAAATTATCATTTGTTCATTATAGCTTTTGTTCTCTTTATTCATCGGTATTCCCTCTCTATATCTGCAATTATGGCAGCTATTTCATTTTGAAGGATATTTTCACGGGTAACAATTTTCTGAAATGTAGCGGTAAAATAGCATTCCCAGTAAATACTGCTTTTGTTGTCAGCCATAATTAATTCCCCTATTCTTCTTTAGTGCTAATATATAAAACGGCAATTAATCCGGGCAAAAAAACATCATTACATTAAAAATATGTGGAAATAAAATTTAAGGATTTCATATTGATTCTAACAGAAATTAATAGAATTTAAAATAATTCTCCCATTTTAGAAGATGTCAAGGCATTAAAAACCAGGAACCTTGCTCTGGAAATGCTCAAAAATAAAGATGAAATCGCCTTTTATTAGCTCTTGCAAAGGATGATGTTGCCCGGGAGTTTTATGATGACGAAGCACTTAAAAAGATTGCACAGAAGTTGACCGATGCAATAAGGCGAAATGTTACCATTGATTTTAATGTAAGGGCTCAAGCCAAGGCAACAATGAGGTCTATTATCAGAAGACTGCTTAAAAAGTATAAGTATCCGTCTGAACAGGCTAAAGAAGCATTGGAAATAGTGATGAAACAGGTTGAATTGATGTGCAGCAATGAGGCTGCCACATATGAAGGAATGGTGTATCCTCGTGCAGCCGAGGAAAGCCCGAATTATGGTGCTTAAAAGGTCGGAGGCTATATAAACATATAAACGGTTAAATGTAGACAAAGGTATTTTAAGGGTATAGAATAATAATGGTGCAGTTAGAAAAATCCTGGATTAATGGGTAAACCTTCATAACACAAATCAATAGTTTATTGTAAACAGGTTTATGTTGCTTGATTAAATATAATATTTTTTTTGTATAATCAAGGACGTAAAAGGGGTCTGTTCATATTATAAAAAATAAAGAGAGCGGTTTTAAATTTAAGCCATTAACCAAGTAGGATTTGTTTTTTTCGAAATTAAATGTATAATATATGTAACTAATATAAAAGGATGGATAATTCTCTAACTTTGGAGGGATATAAATGGAATTTATGCTAAGTGCATTTTCTGGTGTGGTAGGAAGTGCTATTTTTGCTTTTTTATTGTTTTTCGGTAAGAGAATTATTAATAAGCAAAAAAAGGATAATTATGAATATAATAGAAATGAGATAAAAGTTTTAGTTCGTTTAATGGTTTCCAAAGATTACAGAATGCATGTATTATTTAATAGACTAGGATATTCATTAAAGTATTTCGGGTTAGTCCTTGTGCTTTTTTGTTTTATAGTAGCCTTATTTGTTTTTAATAACATTAATATGCCATTTATATCTTCATTAGATTCTAATAAGACTTTTAGTGATAGAACTGTTGGAATTATTAATCTTATACTTACGTATTTATATTTAACAGTATTTTGGTTTTTCTTAGGATCATTCCATGCAACAATACTTAAAATTCGTAATTTACTACAAATGGATACAGATTCTTTTAAGAAAAAGATAACAAAATATATTAACAAATTTTCTAAAAGAATCTGTCCTGATGAAAAAGAAGTACTTAATGTTTTTTTAAATGGACCAGAAGTTTATTTTTCATTCCATATGGATATACACAAATTAGATAACACAGAAAATAAAGATTTAAAAGAAATTAAAAGACTGTTAGATTATTATGAACAGGATAACCTTACCGAAGATAATGGGGTATTAGTAAACAATAATCCTTGAATTAGGTTTTTGTAGTTCGATACTTTTGCAACTCTACCAGATCAGGATTCCATTTACACCTGATTATACAAAATAATAACTATCTTAAAATGATTGGAAATAGAAGCCGGATTGCTCCGGCTTATTTATTTAATTGGGGTTTGTGTAGCAATGGAACAGAAAATAGCAGTAAGGGAAGCAAGCACATGTTATCTCTGCTCAAAAAGGCAGGGATTCCATTTCTCATAGTTTCGTAAAGGGTGAATATTTGAATAATTAAAAGATAATTAATAGTAGGCATCTTTATTTTAGTAAAGTTATTATTTATCAATAAGTTCTTTAATGCTACTTTCTATGTATTCAAACTCATTAGGCATTGTTTCAGTAAGACAACGTACAACATCGCCCCTGACTTGCTCAACTTTTTGTAATACTTTTTGAGATATTGTGTAGAATTCCTTATGTTTACCAGCTATGATAGCTTCATTGCAATACTCAGACACCGTATCTTCATCAACTCTCCACAGTTTTGCTAATCTATCACATATTAAGTCACTAGCATGTTGAATCAACCAATATTCTGGCCAAGTTGATCCTGGCAAATATTTTAGTCTATCGGCAATCCACTGTTCCATTTCTTCTTTTGTGCATTCAAATCTATCTTCTAGATATTTTTTTATTTGCCGTTTACTTGTACTATATGAGCTCTTTTTATCACCGTCTAAAAAAGCAATGCAATTATATTTCTTTTCCCTATATCGACTTGCTAATTGCCTTAATACTGCTTGATCCGATCCAATTGGTACTATGGCTATTCTTTCCCTTACGCTGCCAGGAAGAGTGTTCTGCACAATAGCATGTCCTATATCATCTTCAACAAAAACTGTTAGTTCTTCTTTTCCGGTTCCAGAAAGTTTACCAATAGCATATTCAGAAGAAATTCCGGGAGTAATTACTGTTCTTTGGTCATGAGAATCCACAAAAAACCTACCTTCAGGTGGTATTGATTCGAGTATTGCAGAAGAATGTGTAGAACAAATAACCTGACATTTCATTTCATTACATATTACTTT
>JAEZNF010000692.1 GCA_023441845.1 Bacillota bacterium
GTGCTTAAAATGGTTGTTCTGGGGCGTGCATGCAGAAATTCTGCAAACATTAAAAATCGCCAGCCTATATTAAGGATGTATGTAAGATCCGATTCCGGACTCCCGGATATGTTTAAGGATCTGGTTGCTGATGAATTGAATTTGAAGGAAGTTGTATTTACAGATGATGCAAGCCGCTTCACAACTTACAAATTCAAGCCGCAGTTAAAGACCCTGGGACCTAAATACGGAAAGCTGGTGCCGCAAATTGCAAAGGTTCTTACCGAAGTAGACGGAAATGATGTAATGCAGCGTTTCAATAAAGGTGAAACGGTCGCTTTTGAAATAGACAGCACGGTTGTTGAGCTTACTAAGGCCGATGTATTGATAGAAACTGCTCAGAAGGAAGGCTTTGTATCCGAGTCCGACAGGGATGTTACCGTTGTACTGGACACAAACCTGACTCCGGAGTTAATAGAAGAAGGCTTTATAAGAGAAATTATAAGCAAGATTCAAACAATGAGAAAAGAAGCTGATTTCCAGGTTCAAGACCACATTGACTTCTATGTTGAAGGAAATTCAAGAATTGAAGACCTGGTTATGAGAAATTCATCAGCTATTGCCGAGGAAGTACTGGGCAAAAATATAAGAACGGGAAGCAGTGAAGGATATTCCAAGGAGTGGAACATAAACGGAGAAAAGGTTAAGTTTACTGTTGTAAAAATCTAACGGTGAGCTGATGCATTCATTGTCGAGCTTATTCCTGTGATGGAAATTTTGTATGTGACGGCTTTCGGCTGTTAAACCTCCAAGCTAAAAGTACTGCAGAATAAATGAGACTTATAAAACATTGAAAAATCCGCCGGTGATAGATTGATTCATATCACGGCGGATTTACTTATATAGTCGTTACTATTGTCTGCCATGCTGTTGCTTTGAGTGTCAGGAACGACAAAATTAATAGCCTCATGAATTATTTGGAACTTCAGTTTTGAGTTGTATTCAATTTCACCGTCAATATTTACAGGTAAATCCTTGCTGCACTCTATTATTATTTCTTTACCGCTATAAAAGCTTACTTCTTTTATATTGCCGTGCATCCCTTTTTTATATTTTGGAAAGAGCTTAAGGATCTTAAATATATTTACCGATTTTGCCAGGCAAATGTCAAATAATCCGTCATTCATCAAAGCATCCGGAAGTGGAAGTATACCGCCTCCATAATATTTTCCGTTTCCGACTACACAAAGAATGATCTTTTCGCGAAAGCGTTTTCCGTCAACGGATATATCAATGGTATATCCTTTGTTTTTGAACAGAGAAACAAGGATGCCAGCTCTGTAAGCCCATTCAATGGATAAGGGTGTTTTCCTCTTAATATTATCGGTGTTCAGAGTGACATCTGCGTCAAAACCTGCCGATGATATGTTGATGAAATATCTGTTATTTACTTTTCCGATGTCGATTAGCTTCTTCTTTCCCCTGACTGTTCTTTCGATTATATTCTCCTTGTTGTTATCGCTTATGCTACGGAAAAAATCGTTTCCGGAGCCACATGGAATAATCCCAAGAGCTGAGCCATATCCCATAATACCGTTTAAGACTTCATTAAGAGTACCATCCCCTCCAACTGCATAAATCCTGTCCATACCAGCCTTGGCATATCTGGAAGCTATACTTTTTGCGTGTCCGGGGCACTTTGTATATTCAATAACACACTTATCGGTGGTTTTTAAAAATACTCTTTTAATATCGTTAACTATGGTTAAAGGTTTTCCTTTACCAGCTTCAGGGTTAACAATAAATAAATGTTCCATGTTGTTGGTCTCCGATCTAGTGCTTTTGAACATAATTCATTTCCAGCAAATGAATTATGTTCAAAAGCACTTCGTTTTATTTACCGCTTGTTGCAGGCCACAAGGTGTAATTAATTAACATTATACCATAAATATGTGATTAATAAAGTGTTTAATATATATTTATGTAAAATATTATTGAAAAGTTCCAAACAATATAAATTTTATATTATAATATAGTAGATTATATTTGTGTGTCATTTGTCAAATGGACGGGAATATAGGTTTGTCTTCCCCCCTTTACTACAGGAGGAGATGCTGCTAATGGTTCGCAATTCATTATAATATTTTACGGGGTGCTTAGCCAATGAGAAATACTATTAATATGCTGTTAGAGAATATAGAAAAGGTTATTGTAGGGAAAAGGCCTGTTTTGGAACATCTGATTACTGCTTTATTGTGTGATGGGCATGTTCTTATTGAAGATGTACCCGGTGTCGGCAAAACGCAAATAGTTGCTACACTTGCACGTTCTTTAAATGGGGTGTTTCACCGCATACAGTTTACTCCGGACGTTATGCCATCCGATATAATGGGGTTTTCAATGTTTAACCCTTCAAACCGTGAGTTTGAATACAGGGAAGGAGCCGCTATGTGTAACTTCCTTCTGGCAGATGAAATAAACAGAACTTCTCCAAAGACGCAATCGAGTTTGCTTGAAATAATGGAAGAGTTTCAGGTGACCGTAGACGGAAAGACATACCCGCTCCCAAGGCCTTTTATGGTTCTGGCAACCCAGAACCCTGTTGAGTGTTTCGGCACTTATCCTTTGCCTGAAGCTCAGATGGACAGGTTTTTTATGAAGCTGTCAATAGGATACCCGGGCAAAAGTGAAGAAAAGACAATTCTGGATCGCTTCGGCAGCGGAAATCCTTTAACGGAACTGGAGCCGGTTGCCGATACTACAGATATAATTGAACTGCAGAAGCAGGTAAAGGAAGTAAAAGTTGAGGAATGTCTTAAAGAATATATTATTGATATAGTTGAGGCTACAAGAACCAGCACAGAGGTTGTGCTTGGAGGTAGTCCGAGGGGAAGCTTGAACCTTTTCAGGGCTTCAAAGGCATGGGCTTTTATTAAAGGCAGGGGATATGTCCTGCCTGATGATGTTCAGGAAATGGCTGTGCCGGTATTGGCTCACAGGATTATTATGAGTTCCGGTGCCAGGGTTAAGAATGTTACGGCAGCAGATGTAGTAAGTGATGCTGTTAAAAAGATTAAGGTTCCGGCGTTTTCATAACGCATATGTTTAATATAAATCACGAAAATGATTTGTATGTTTCGCGAAAAACATTTTGCATTTCTAATTCTATTTTTTCGCGAAATCATATACCTTTAAAAAACTTTAAACACGGAAATTGCCGGAGGACGTTGTTATGAGAATTATATCGGTATTTTTCTTTATGGCAGTATTTATACTATTCTATACATATATTATCGGTGGGGAAAACAGTATGCTGATGCTGTATATGTTCATAATTTCGCCGATAATTTCTGTAGTACTGGTTTATCCTGCGGCAAGAAGGATAGATATTTCGGTTAAGGCTCCAACAGCTGAAGTCGAAAAGGATGGAACAGTTGATGTAAGCGTGGTTATGAGGAATAAAACAATTCTGCCTGTTCCGTTTATAGATATTGAATTTATTGAGACTGAAAATTTATCGTTATCAGACATGCCAAGCTTCAGGGTATCACTGGGTTCCTTACAAACAAGGGTAATTAATATTGAGTATACTGCAAAAAGGCGAGGCATTGCCGCTGTTGGTGTAAAAGATATAAGTGTAAGGGATTATCTGGGGTTTTTCAGGTTTTCTCTTATGAAACAATTGGAGGATTCACAGGTGGCAGGTGAGATAACTGTTTTGCCCCGTATTTTTAATATGAGATCGAACAGTAAAATTATGATGAGTTCAGGACAAACAGATGCATTCGATGATAACGGAACATCTCCTGTGGGTATAAATAATTGGGTCGGAGAACCGGGCTATGAATTCAGGGAGTATCAGGCAGGGGATTCGCTGCATAAAATCCATTGGAAACTGTCTGCAAAGAAAGATATACTCATGGTGAGGAAGGATGAAGGCAGAGGTATTCCGAGAAAGAGCCTTGTTGTGGATCCTTACATCATGATTATGCAGGAAAAGAGAGCTGTAGGAACCGGCTTTTTAAAAAGACTGTTAAAAGGCTCTGATCCGGTTAGAGTACAGGAGAAAACATTGCTTGTTGAGGAAAAGATACTGGAGGCCGTGCTTTCCATAGTAAATTTGGCCGTCAAAACAGGAAGAGAGATGGACGTATGGCTGCTTGAAGATGGATATTGGGTGCAGTATCAGGTGAAAGATATCAAAAGCATTTACGCTCTTCAGTACAGGCTGGCAGTATATAAGTTTTCAGACTCATTGAATTCGAATTCATACCAGCGTTTGCCTTTGTCAAATATAATTGAGAGCAGGGCAAAAAGCAGAAATTCAGGTGGTGGTGAATTTATTGTATTTACCTGCTGCCCGGATACAAAGCTTGCAGAAGCTGTCAATGTCTTGCTGAATTATAGAATGGAAGTTGATATGGTAGTGGTAAAGAATATACCTGTCGGTGCTGATACTCCCGTTGATATACGGGCAGTGTTTCCGGCTTTGGCGCAAGGCAAGGTCTGGGAACTTAAGACTGACGAAGATATTACAGAAGCTTTTATATAGGCGGTTGATATGATTAATAAGTTTAAAGATGTACAATTTAAAAATTTAATACTCTCGCTGCTCTTTTCTGTTTCATTGACAAGTTGGACCATGAGCACGTTTTTCGGCATAACCGATATACTTAACATTGCTGCTGCTTTGGTACTTCACAGCATTTTATTTCTGGGTCTTTCATTTATCACAAGAAATCGACTACCGGGCATTATACTGTTTTTTGCAGGGTCAATTTTGTATGTTGTCATAACTGCCTGCATTCTAATGTTAACCAGTAGATCAATTGGAATGGATTACTTCATTTGGATAGTTGTCTCACAGCCGGACAGCGATAAATTCAATTTTGGGTTCTGGATAGCCACTTTATTAATCTGGGGATACGGTTTTTCAACTACTGTTTTCTATTTTACAATGAGACGCTTCAGGGTATTTGTATTATTTCTATTAGGAGTTGTTCCTTTGCTGCTGCAAACTGCTAAGTCCGATAAGGAAATAATCCTGCCGTCACTTATATTCCTGTTTCTGTTTTTCCTGATGAATATTGAGAGGGCAAGACGAAAAATAGGCAAAGAATCCAGGATAGCGTTTATTAATGACAGGTGGTATGCTATTTCCATGGCGTTTTTTGCTGCAATAACTTTAGTAGTATGCTATATTGCTCCGAAACCATACAGTGTTCCCAAGATTGTATATCTGGATTCCATAATTAATCGGACGATACAGCCGCTCGGGTTAGCCATACAGAATGCAGTACAAAACCAGGACACTAGTTTGATGGCGTTTGATCCAGGAGGTTATAAATCTGAAAGCAGAATAACTTCCATTATTGCACCTTTGGGAGAAAAGGTGCTTTTTGAGGTCAGGGCAGATGAGCCTCTTTATCTGAGGATACAGACCTGGGACAGCTATAAGAAGAATCGTTGGGTTAATGGAGAAGAATCACTTAATATGGTGCAGCCTGTAGAAAGCTATGCAAAAAGGCAAATGAGCCTGGGGGTTATTGTCCCGTTAATTGAGAGCATAAAGGGAAATCCGGATGCTCCGCCGGAAACATTAAAGTTATTGGATACTTTGAAAAGGACTTCGTTTCCCGCGAAGAAAAAAACTGCCCTGATCAGTAGTAAAGGGTTTAAAATGAAGTCCTTTATGCACCCGCCTGGGGTGGTAAAAATTGAAACTCAAAAGAAAACACAGAAGATAGTAATGAACGAAAAGCTTTTCTGTTCCGCATTGAGCGAAAGTTATAGTGTGGAATATATATCTAAAAATTTGATTCCAGCGTCAAGGGAGTTCCAGGTAGTAAAAAGACTTGACAGGGAAACAGCGGATTTCTTGTTGAATCCCGATAATTATGGAGAATTTGTGGAAAAAGAAAGCCCGGCATTAAATAGTTCAGAGAGCAGGTCTGTGCTTGAGGCATCAAAAAAGGAAATGGAAATAGCATACAAGTATTTTACTAAATTACCACCTGATATTCCTGAGAGAGTCTATAAGCTAGCGAAGGAGATAACGTCGAAAAGGACCAGCGATTATGACAAAGCCTCTGCTATTGAGCAATTCTTCCACAGGGAGAATTTTAAATATAGCAACCAGCCGGCAAGGCTTCCGGAAGGTATGGACTATAATGATTTTTTCCTGTTTGAAAACAGAAAAGGGGTATGTTTACACTTTGCATCTGCCATGGTAATTCTGGCAAGGGCGTGCGGGCTGCCTGCAAGATACGTTGAAGGCTATGTTGCGGATGAGAAGGATCCTGAGACCGGGCTTTATCTGGTCAGGGAGAAGGATGGCCACGCATTTCCCGAGGTTTATATAGCGGGTTACGGCTGGATGGTATTCGAACCGACAATCAGTGCGGACGAATCCGATAATGTACTGTTTGAATTCATGTCTGGTTTCGGAAATAATTTCACAAACTTTGCGGCATCTTTATCATCTTTTGTCAATAGCTTGCCTATGTGGCTCAAAATGTTGTTTATCCCGGTATTAGCTTTGATTATTCTTCTCATGATATACTATTCTATCCGTATACGGGAGAGGATATGGAGGAAACACCTACTCAAGTCCGGCAGCGACAAGTCGCTTGAGCAAATTTTTAAGAGAATTACTGTTTTGTTAAAAAAGATAAATTTTGATATGAAGAAATATGAAACACCGTCGGTATATTCGGTGCGCATTTCCGAAGAACTGGGGTTAGAGCTTTCAGGACTTTCGGATGTTTTTAACAGATCCAAATACGGCAGGATAGGGCCCTCACAGGAAGATGTCAAAAATGCAGTCGAAGCATATGACAGAACATTGGCACTTGTAAGGAAAAGACTTGGTTTTCTTAGATCGTGGATGATATAAATATTATGGGCTAAAAATAAAATCGGATTCTCATAGGAATGGGGACACACCGCTGCTCATCTTTACTTTGGAATGTCCCCTTATCAAAATAGGATTTTATTTTTTTCTGTTCCTTAGTGTTTATATATCCTTTACTTTACGAAATTTCTGAGTGTTCCGACATTCTCTATCCTTACTTCTACAGTATCTCCAGCTTTCATTGGTCCAACGCCGGCGGGTGTGCCTGTAGTAACAACATCTCCCGGATACAGAGGCATGATACGGGAAATAAAACTGACCAATTCCTCAACGCTCCACATCAGGTTTGATGTATTTGAACTTTGTTTAACTTCTCCGTTCAGTAAAAGCTCAATGTCAACGGAACTGTAATCGATTCCGCTGACTATATGAGGGCCTATGGGACAAAAAGTCTCGTAATTTTTAGCGCGCATCCACTGGCCGTCAATTTTTTGTATGTCTCTTTCTGTCACATCATTCAGGCACGTAGCGCCAAGTATATAATCTTTGACATCCTGTACAGGTATGTTTTTGCAGGTTTTACCGATTACGACGGCGAGCTCCGCCTCATAATCAACTCTAGTGGCGTTTTCAGGTATTATAACTGCATCTTTGTGGCCTATGACGGTATGGGGAAGCTTAACAAAAATTACCGGGTCCTTGTGTACCTCATGCCCTAATTCTTTTGTATGGTCAACATAGTTTAAACCCACAGCGACTACTTTTGACGGTCTGCAAGGCGGAAGAATCTTTATTTCGTCAAGCTTATAAAGATTTTCAGTCGTTTGAAATTCGTCAAAATAGCTTCCTTTAATTTCCCGAACAAGACCGTTTTCTAAAATACCTGACTTTTCCGCATTGTTATAAATGAATTTCAGGAATATCATGTTTTTTACCTCTTTCCACGCAGATTATATAAGGATCTTTGCAATTTGGATCAAATAGATTGCCTGCTTATTAATATCCTTAGTTTCAGCATTAGTATACCATTATTTTGAAAAGATGTGGAGGTGAATTTACTTACATTGCAAAGAATTCGATGCTTCCCGGTACTTACTGATTTTCCGGGTTCCAAATTGCTTTTTGAAAATCAAAAGCTCGGGGCCGCCGAAGCCATCTGTGCGCTATTTGGCTGGATTTTTCTTCGAGAAACGGCCACTGATAAAAACGACACCAGCCTTTTTCTAACGGCTAGTGTCACCAGGCTTTCTACTGTTTTGCAAGCCCACCCTCATGATATGAATTCATTGGATCCCACAGGAACCATTCTTCATATCCTGCATCGTAAACGGCTTGTATCTGCTGTCTTACCTGTTCATCACCGTATTTTTGCCAGTTTCCTTTACCAATCCAGGATGCATCAAAGTCCTGCAGGTAAGTTCTTATCATTGGCGTTGAGCCGTCTACTTTGGATAACCTGTCTTTAGCTTTTAAAAGAGTATTCTTTACGACTTCATACGGTGCCAAATCAGGTTTTGTAAATTTTACACCGTTTATAATCTGGCCCAGTGCGTAATGTGACGGATATGCCATTGGGCAGATGTAGTCTACATCCTTTCCGATCAGTTCAAGATACTGGCCTATTCCTTCAGTATCTTCCGGACTTTCGCATATAATTGCAAATACATCGGCTGATAGTACGGCATTAGGCATTTGTTCTCTTGAATACTTAAGGAATGCATTTACAGTTTCGTAAAGATTTTTACCTTCTGTTTCTCCGAACACCATTTCACTTTTTTTGCCGTCCGGAAACCTTACATAATCGAATTGAACTTCATCAAAGCCTTGAGCAAGGGCTTCTTTAGCCAGGTCGATATTATACTGCCATGCATCTTTGTTGTAAGGGTTTACCCAGGCTTTCTGGTTGTGGATATATAAGCCGCCGGACTTGTTTTTTATAGCCATGTCAGGTCTGCCTTTTGATAAAAATGGGTCCTTGAAGCACACTATTCTTGCTATTGCATATATGTTGTTGTCGTGCAGCTCTTTAACCACTTTTGCAGCATCATACCTTACATCGATTGCTTTAACTTCTTTTGCAACGGGTACCTTTGAATCAACACATACATACCCGTCATCGTCCTTGTAGTCTATAACATAGCTGTTTATCTCAGTAGTGTTTGCCAGGTCGATATAATGCTTAAGCCTTGCTCCTGCTGATGTAGCCGTTAAGTATAAGCCTTTTGCCTTGACTTTTTTCTTTTCGACGCTATCAGAAGGAGTGTTTGTATTTTGGGGAGCTGTCGGTGTAGTTACAGCAGTGTTGGAAGTGCCTGCAGCAGGAACTGCGCTGCCGGGAGCTTGATTAAATGCATCGCTGACCGGGCTTGTAACCTTGCCGCATGATGTAAGGAGTATTGTGACTGATAGGGCCGAAATAATCAATAACCTCTTGCTAAAAACATTTTTCTTCATAAGTACATGTCACCCCGTTTGGTATATTTTTTACTATAAATATTAGAAAAGAGAAGTTGATATGACTACATTCCTGCATATTAATTTATCAAATTACGGTCACAAAAGCAATAAACTAAATTTGGTATATTTGAATACCCGGAATAATTTTTGCCGAAAACCCATATATATTATCTGTTATGTCAAAGGATATGAACGAGGATGACGCCTGGGGAGTTTCGGCAAATATATCGAAAAAGGGCTATAATTACGTAAATCAAAAGCAGTAGAAGAAATATGAGTAAATAATATGGCATAAAAGCCTTAGAAGGATAAGGATGAATCTGTAGTGATTTGAATATAAGGAGTAAGAGTGGTATAATTTAGCTATATAGAAACATATTGAACGCGCGAAAGAATTTTCATAAAGTGTTGCGCGTTTAATGGATCAAGGTATATGATTTCGCGAAACATATAAGCATTATTTGATAAGAGTTCAGGAAATCCGGAAAAGAAATGTAAAAATTACTTTTCTCAAGTTTATCCACTAAAGAAAAAGTCAATATTTAATAATAATATTTCATCAAAGGTGGAGTTACTATGAAAAGAACTATAATTTTTCTGGCAATAGTGTTTATTTTGTTTTCCAATCCTTCTTACGCCATCGAACAGGAAAGCAACAACTATATTGTTGAGGAAAATGCAACGGGCAATAATTTTGTGAGCAATTCCAGAAACGAGCTTTCAAATGTTAACACACAAAAAGTTAATATCAAAACCGACTATGCAAAGGTTTTAGCCCAGCTTGGTTATTACAAAAAGGACGACAACGAGGCTATAAACCTGAGAAATTCCATAATACGGTTTCAGAGTGATCATAATTTGCAGGTTGACGGAGTATGGGGAGAAGCATCACAGTTAAACCTTGATAAAAGAATTGAGACAGGTGAATTCAATTATAAGGATAGAATTCTAAAGCCTCCGTCAGAGGGTAAGTGGGTAGTTATAAACAAAACTAAAAGAATCCTCACTTTGTATCAGGGGGATAAGGTCTTAAAAAAATATCCCGTTGCTGTTGGCAATCCTGTTTCTCTTACTCCCGACGGTCAATTCCAAATTGCAAATAAAGTGAAGAATCCGGCCTGGGGGGGCGGCGGTTATTCAAAACCCATAAAGGGTGGAGATAAGAGTAACCCGCTTGGTTTAAGGTGGATTGGAGTATCGTATAAAGACGGGGGAAGGATTGGAATGCATGGAAATATCAGCCCGAATTCCATAGGCTTAAGCGTTTCGCACGGATGTATAAGGATGATCAATTCCGATGTAATGGAGTTTTTTGAGATGGTTTCTGTTAAGGAGTATGTTTGGATAGGTACTGAGGATGTTTTGAAAAAATGGGGAGTGACGCAGGAAGAGTATTATAAAAAGTGATTAATCAAGGGGCATTCCTTTTGGCGGAATACCCCTTTTTGATAGGCTTAGTGATTTTTATAAACCGTATGGATATTCTAAGAAGTATTATATATTATTTCGGTGATTCAGACGGTGCTGATGATGGCATACTGGCCAGAAGCCGATCAATTTCGTTTTTTAAATCCGGTACCCGCCTTTTAGCATTATTCAATTGATCTGCTGCGACAGCGAAATCTTCTTTTGCAGCAGCATAATCTTTCTTTGCGGTATTGTGAGTTCCTTTATAATAATAAATAAGCCCCATTAGGTAGTAGCTTCCGGAGTAATCAAGCTTCCTGAATTGTATTGCATGCTGACGCGCTTCTTCATATTTGGCAGTATTTTTATTGCCCTGCATACATTCGGCAAGGGAAACTTCCCAAAGGGCACCGGTTTTTGTTTTATTTCCGGGTTTGAGCGCTAACAGCTCTTCCCCCTTTTTTTCAACTTCTTCATATTTACCCGCGTCCGACAAATTTTCCAGTTCGGTTACTTTTTCGGGATACTCTGTTGAACGGTCATGCGAAAAATATAAGATTGTTGTAATTCCAAAGGCAAGTATTACAAAAACGGATAATAATATATAGATAGGGGCTTTAGAAGGCTTCTTCACACGTTTTTTCACAATTACACCTCACGAATGCACGATTTTGGAGATAAACAATATTGTCACCCATTCTATAGATATATAGATATATAGATAGTTTAACATAAATTGCTTACAGTGTATAGATAGGTAAAGTCAAGTGAAATTCTTGCGAGACAGGGGACGGTTCTTTGACACGGTAATCCGTTAATTTACACCGAATGAAAGGCTTTATTTGGAATTATTGGTATAATACATTATGATTTTACTACAATTTATCCTTCATTGCTTATTACTTGAGCGTCATCATCCAAAGTGTGCGAGAAAGGGGACGGTTCTTTGACTTTTATTATTAGCGAATTGACTAACTTAACAAGCCTTGAACTACAAAATAATAATATAAGTGATATAAGTCCGCTAAAGAAACTTATGAACCTTACAAATATTAATTTAACCAATAATCCAATCACAAAAGCTGACATATCTGTTTTGAATAATACTTTACAGAAGCTGAAAATACGTATTGGAGATAAAGTTTTGTAAGTCATATTCTATAGGATAGATGTATAACACAGTTTCGCCTAAATCGAATTTAATGTTAATTATAAAATGTTATTACACAACTTATTGATAATATAACAAGAATGTGATATTATGGTATTTCCGATGTTTGTATCATACGTATGTGAGTCAACAGGATGGATTTCGGATTCGATTGGCTGATATATTCCATGAATTATTGATACTATTATATTATAAGAACATGATATTATCTATAAAATAATGGAAAATTTCTTTTCGTAATACCTACAGTTTGTACTTTATAAAAATTCAAAAATTTTTAGGAGAAAAAAATGTATATTTCTAAAAAGTGTCTTAATACTGTATGTAATAGTTATGAAAATGCACGTAAGAATAATTTCCGTTCATGCAATGATTGTGCGTACCTTTTTAAGCCCGGTAAAGCAGATATTATGAGGGAAATAGGCAAACTTGGCATACCTGTTCTGTTGATTTCAATAATTATAATTGCCGGCCTTATAGTCAGTCTGACGATTTTGGGAAATCAAAAAAACGATAATTCAAGTACAGTTGTAATGAGCAGTCCAATAAAGGAAGAGAAGGCTGGTGATACGGCCGTATCTGAAACTGTGCTCAGGATACATGGATCAAATACAATTGGCACAAAGCTGATGCCGGAACTGGTAGATGGTTATCTCAAAAAAAAGGGAGCCGTTCAAATAAAAACGATAGAAGGTTCAAACCTCCAGGAAGAAAAAATAGGATTTAAATTGTCAAATCAGGATGAAAAAACATATGAGATTGAAATTTATTCACATGGGTCAGGTA
>JAEZNF010000397.1 GCA_023441845.1 Bacillota bacterium
GACTGGTATTACGACGCGGTATCAATAGCCTCTGAATACGGTATTATAAACGGATATGGAAAAGGTAAATTCGGACCGACGGATAAAATTACCAGGGAACAGGCTGCTGCTATGATAACAAGGGCAGCAAAAATTACCGGATTAAAATCGCAACTTAAAGAAGGAGAGGCGGAGAATCTGCTCAGTGTATTCAAAGATACGGCAGGGTTGTCGTCGTGGTCGACGGAGAGCTTGGCCGCATGCGTTAAGAGCGGCATGATTTCCGGGAAAAATTCGATAACGCTTGCACCAAAGGATTTTACAACAAGAGCCGAAGTAGCGGTAATTGTGAAAAGGCTTCTTCAAAAATCAAACCTGATAAATTAGTGCTTTTTGGCAATTAAACTATGGGGCTGACCGGACAAAACAATATCCGGCCAGCCCCATAATATTTGAAATTCAATTATTCCTTCTGAAGACATTCATTTTTTAAATCTTATAAGGTGAATTAAGGTTCAACACCATATACCAAAGTATCGGAATTGTATACCGTTATCTTGTTCCAAACAATATACTTCGAAATAATCGATTTTTAGTAGGTATTATGTATATTATAGGTGTAAAAATAAAATGGTATGAAGAAATATGGCTAGAAATGTTATATAATCATGTATTTTAGAAAACGGCAATAATCTATAGCTATGCCGCAGTTATTTCGAAAAGATGTTTTGGGAAACAGTATTTTACGCTATTAATCGGTATTATAGGTAAAATGAGTAAATAAGTAAAGTGGCTATTGCTAAATGTACACACGAATTTTAAATATTGTCTATGATATAAAGAGTTTATGGTTACGGTAATTGAACGGTAACTTATGAGGTAACTGAAAAAGGTATGAAAGATGATGAGGAAAATTTAAGGCTGTTGAATTAAAAGGGAATAGCTATATGGCTTAAACGCTATATAGCGCAGCAATTAAGCAGTAGATTTCCAGAAGCTAATCAACTTCCAGGCTTTCAATATAGAACTCCTTACCTTCGCCGGTTGAAATACCAAGGCTGCCGCAAGCCGGACAATCAAACCCCTTTGCAGGTTTGTTAAAAATAATGCCGCAGGATTGGCAATTAAACCGGGCTGGAATTCTTCTAAAATGGAGTTTTGCGCCTTGTGCGATTGTTCCTTCGCTAATTATATCGAAATACATTTGAACCGACTCGTCTATTATGGTCGATAAATCGCCTATGACCAGCCTGATGTCGGTTATTTTATTTGCGCCTGCCTTTTGGGCTTCTTCCACGGCTATTTCAATCATGCTTTTTGTAACAGCATACTCGTGCATAAATTTACCTCAAAATAAAAGTTTTGGGCACCTAATAGAAGAGGGGCTTTTTAGCCCCTCTATAATTATACGGTATAAAAATCCGTTATTTTATTGCTTTGGTGCCTCTGCATCAGCTTTCGGCTGCTGTACAAACTTAGCCTTTTCCTTTTTGAGTGCTGATGTCTTATGTGCATCACTCATTATTATACACTTCTTAGGGCACGCTTCAGTACAAGCTCCGCAGATTATACACCTGTACTGGTCTATTTCCCATGACTTTTCTGCCTTATTGACAACAATCGCGTCAGCGGGGCATTTTCTGTTACAGATGCCGCAAAAAATACATGCATCTATATCAATTCCGCTGATTTGTCCTCTGGCATCCTTGAAAGGCTCGCGCTTTTCAAAGGGATATGCTCTTGTTGCAGGCTTGGAGCCAAGGTTTTTAAATATAGTAGACAACATATCGAACATTTTGGTCACCTCACCTTTCAGTACAACTGATACAAGGGTCTACAGTCAAAATCAATACAGGAACATCCGCAAGCTCACTGCCCGGAAGCATATGAAGCAAAGCCGGTATGTTGGCAAAGGTTGGAGTCCTTATCCTTAACCTGTCGAGGTTTTTAGTACCGTTGGCTTTGAGGTAGTAAAGAACCTCTCCCCTCGGCTGTTCAACCCTTGATACTACTTCACCCGTTGGAAAGCCCTTTACCGGAACACTGAACTCACCTTCGGGTATTTTTCCGATAGCCTGTTTAATTAGGTCAACCGATTGATATACTTCCTTAAACCTTACGATAGTTCTGGCATAACAATCTCCGTCTTTTTCTACAACCGGTTCAAAATCCAGATCGCCGTAAGCCGAATAACCTGTCATTCTGTGGTCGGTTTTGATACCGCTGCCTCTTGCCATTGGGCCGATTGCTCCAAGCTTATATGCATTTTCCGCAGTAAGTACCCCAACGCCTACAAGCCTGTGTTTTACGGTGTAGTCATTAAAGAAAACCGATTCAACCTGCTTTATATCCTCTTTGATTTCATCTGCTATAACAACTATTTTTCTAAGCATTTCCGTGGACAGGTCTCTTCTGGTTCCACCGACAGTATTAACAGAGATTATGACCCTGCCGCCGGCGGTTTCTTCCATTATGTCCATGACTTTTTCCCTTACTCTCCAGCACTGCATAAACAAGCTTTCAAAGCCGAACGCATCGGCCAGAAGGCCAAGCCACAAAAGGTGGCTGTGTATCCTGTGAAGCTCAGCCCAGATCACACGGAGGTATTTAGCTCTGTCAGGCACCTGAATATTCATCAGTGTTTCAATACCCTGGCAGTATGCCATTGCATGCATGACGCTGCATATTCCGCAGATTCTTTCCACTATAAAAACATTCTGTGTAAATTCCTTAGTCTCTGTAAGCTTCTCAAGTCCCCTGTGTACATAGCCTATAGCCGGTATAGCTTCGACTATTCTTTCGTCCTCCATTACAAGCTTTAAATGAAGGGGTTCGGGAAGTACGGGATGCTGGGGCCCAAAAGGTATAACTGTTTTACCCATTTATTTTGCCCCCTTTCTCTCAATTACTATCTGTTGCTTTGCCATAGGTGAGGACAGTTCATCATCTGAAAGCAGCATGTGACCGCCGTAATCTATAGCTATATTTTCAACATTCAAACCAAACAGTTCTTTCATTTCGTTTTCAACAAGGATAGCGCAAAAATAGATTTTTGATATGCTGGGAACAGCTTCTCCCCTTTTAAC
This sequence comes from Bacillota bacterium, assembly GCA_023441845.1. Classification (GTDB taxonomy): domain Bacteria; phylum Bacillota; class Clostridia; order Acetivibrionales; family DSM-2933; genus JAEZNF01. The sequence goes on from JAEZNF010000397.1 coordinate 3,066, forward strand.
GGTCAATCTGAAATTTTTTAATTCAAAGTCCTTGTCAAAATGGTATATAACATCTAAAGTATCGTTTCCCAAGTCTACACATGTGGCAGTTACAAATCTGTAGTCATTGAAACTGGCATCCTGGACTTCTGTAAGGAGATGTTCTTTAGATATTTCGGTTACATTTTCAATCATAAAATCCTCCGAATACTTTATTTCTTTACCTTTTCGTTTATCTTATCCAGGGCCATATATATACCGTCAATTATGGCTTCCGGTCTGGGACAGCACCCCGGAACGTATACATCTACAGGAAGGACGTTTTCAACCCCTCCAAGGACATTATAGCACTCTTTAAATACCCCTCCGGTGCAAGCACAAGCGCCAACGGCAACAACTGCTTTCGGAGAAGGCATCTGGTCATATAAATTTTTAAGTACGCGGACATTTCTCTTGTTGACCGAACCGGTAACAACAAGTACGTCGGCATGCTTGGGATTACCTACATTTACAATGCCGAAACGTTCAACGTCGTACATTGGTGTCAGGCATGCAAGTGTTTCAATATCGCAGCCGTTACAGCTGGTACAGTCATAATGTATTACCCACGGCGATTTTTTTCTTGACTTTTCAATGATTCCCATTATTTCACTCCTCTTCAAGGGCGGTACATCTTTATTGATTCTCAAAAACTTTAGCGTATATTCTATTTAAGGTAGAGCCATATAATATTGGTTAATGCAGTTCCGATTCCGACTATCCATGCTGTTTTGAGCATCCAGCGCCAGGTAACCCTTGCGCTTACATTGTCAATAACTATCTCAAGGAAATAGCTTGCAAGAGCTATCAGTATACCTACCCAAATCGGTTGTGCAAAGAACAGGCTGATAAGCGCCATCAGTAAAACTAAATCATACCAGTGCGTCAATTCTATTATGGCCAATTGGGGTCCTGAAAATTCAGTAGTCAAACCTTTAATTAGTTCCTGATGCCCGTGATGTGAGGTGGAAAAATCAAAGGGTGATTTTCTGAGTTTTATGGTCAGTATAAATAAGAATGCTACAAATACTAGCGGCAATGTGTAGAGCAGAGGTTTATCCTGCTCGAATATACTGCTGATTTTAAAGCTATCAGTTGTCAGATAAACTCCTATGGTCATAAATACCAGTACAGGTTCATAGGCCAGCATCTGGAGCAATTCTCTCTGCGCGCCTATCTTGCTGTATGGTGAGCGCACGCTCATAGCGCCTACTATTAATGACACTCCGGAAAATGCCAATATGAATATTATCATAAGCAAATCCTGCTGAAGAGCAACCAGTACAACACTGGCTATTGAGAAAAACAAATGGCTTATGACAAATACTATCTGGGTCTGGTTAACCGTTATGGATTCTTTACCTATAAGCTTAAAGAAGTCATAAAACGGCTGCAATAAAGGAGGCCCCATCCTGTTTTGCATACGTGCAGTTATTTTCCTGTCCAGTCCTGTTAAAAGCCCTCCGGCAATAGGAGACAAAACAATTGTTAAAACTACTATAATCAAATCAGTTAACGTTTTACTCATATTATCACCCCGAACATTATTAAAATTATAGCTCCCGCAATAACATTAGTCCAAAGGGTCAGATTATCCTCTCCGAAAAATCCGGACAAGTAGTAATTATGGACAACTGTATTTTCAACTTTATCTGCCGGGCTCATAAATTGGAGGCCTTTCATGTCATCGTTTATGTTTTCTCCACACAGGTATGGAGGCTTGACTGATTCCGGCTTGGTCTTACGTAAGAAGTACGGTACTAAAAGAAGTATTGCGAAAAACAACACGAAGAAGTATATTACGGGGAAATCACCGATTCCCGCTGTTGACCAGATATTTCCGCCGGTATTTCCAACTAAAAAGTATTTTGCAATTTGTGGTTTTATCAAAGTGTTATATATTGGGGCAACACACACGCTGCAGCCTAAAACAGCCACAACAAGGATTGACAGAGCACTTTTAACCGATAGCGGGAGGTTTTCCTTGTTGAATTTCTTTCTGTATGACATCGTAAGCATAATGCCTATCCATTTTGCCCAGAAAACAACTGTTAAGGCACTTCCAAGGATGATGCAGACCAATACGACAGGCGATTTTCCGACAGATGCTTCAATTGCAAGCCATTTTGTGATTAAAACGCCAAACGGGGGCAGCAGCATGGATACCATGCCGATTACAGTAATGGTTGCGGTAAAGGGCATAATTTTCATGAGGCCCTGCATGTCTTCTATGTCACGGCTGCCTATACCATGCTCAATTGTACCTACACAGAGGAACAACAAAGCTTTAGATACGGCATGGAATATAATAAGCATTATTGCAACGCCAATTGCCAATGGGCTACCGATACCGGCGCAACAAATTATGATTCCCAGGTTTGCAATTGTTGAGTAAGCCAGAACTCGCTTTGCATTGCTTTGGCTTATCGCAATTGCCGAACCGGCAAGGAATGTAAAGCCTCCGACCACAGCAACTACCTTACCGAGCATGGTGCCGCTGTATGCAGGGGCCAGACGTACTACAAGATAAACACCTGCTTTAACCATTGTACTTGAGTGAAGCAGTGCAGATACAGGAGTAGGCGCTACCATCGCACCTAAAAGCCAGCTCTGGAAAGGGAACTGGGCTGATTTTGTAAAACCTGCAAAACACAAAAGTCCTAGTGCAAGTGGTACCAAAGTACCGACGCCCGCATTAGGAGCCAGTTCTACGATTTCCTGAATGGATATTGTATGCAACTTATTGCAAATAAAAATTATCCCTGCGATAAATGCTATTCCACCAAGCATATTTATCCATAATGCCCTTAAGCCATTCTTTATGGACTGTGCTGTTCCATCGTGAGATATTAAAAGGAACGAACAAAGGGTGGTAACTTCCCAGAAGAAATACATCCACATCAGGTTATCGGTCATAACAAGTGCGTTCATTGCGCCGAGGAAAATGAAAAGGATGAAGAAAAATCTGGGTTGTCTTGACGATTTCAACTTCAAATGGTGCTCGTGTTCCTTCATATACCCAAGTGCAAACACTGTAATAACAGGTCCGATAATTGATACGAGGAGAACCATTATGAGAGAGAGATAGTCAATAACAAATGCAGTTTCGGGACCCTCCGGAGCTCCGGTAAATTCGAAAATCAAAAGAGGTATTAATTGAAGCAAAGTCAAAATTATAATTAAAGGTTTTTTCTGCTTTATTCCGATTGAAATGAAGATTAAAAACAGGAATAAATCCAGTATTTTTATTATAATTTCGGTAGACAGTGCCATTGCTCCGCCTAGCTCTATGGAGATTTTACCGGTGTCACTTTGTAGCAACATGGTTAAAAATCCACCTGCGACGGCAAACATGATTAGGGTGGTTATAATTACAATAACATTCCGTATCGGCGCCTTCCTGATTGTGTAGCAAAGAGCAGCGCTTAATGCGGGCAGTAATATGGCTATAACCAAAAGATATAATTCCACAGCATACACTCCTTCCAAAAAATGTACGGAGATATGATAATGATAAGGTGAGAAGCTTTACTAAGCAAAATTGGCAAAGGAAATTAATCATTCAAACAATTTTTAAACAACCCAAAACAGCAATTCTCAAACGTTCAATTTACGAAAATCATGAGAATTTGTAAATTATCTTAAGATTTTGTGCATAAAAAGTCTATTTAAGTATATACTGTTAATGCTGACAAAATCCCGCAATTAAGCTATATAAAAACCTGCTCAAAACCTCTACTTATCCAAAACCTCCTCAATAATTATAATTACTATCTGTTAATAAGTCAATTAAATAGGAAAAAATTAAGTTTTATTACTTTG
>JAEZNF010000107.1 GCA_023441845.1 Bacillota bacterium
GGACACGGCCCAATGAAACCCGGCAACCGGCTTACTGTATCGGTGCCAATTCCTACAGGATATTTATATGTCCTGGAAGATGAGGAGAAAATAATAACCTCTTCATTTTGAAAGAGGTTTTTTTATTAGTGCCGTTTCCCGAAGGGAAACCGGTAAAAGGCGAGTGGCGCCTTGATGTCCATGAGACTTTTACCGTTATAATTAAGCTTTCATTTTAAAGGCGCTTGAGTAGCAAATTGATACCAGTCTAAATATGCAGATGGCATTATTTTAGAGAAGGATAATGACTGGTTAAAATATAACTTCCGCTAAATCTTTTTCTATCTAACTCATGAAGTGGCATGAGTGCTGAAAAAGAATCGGAAATATTATTTTAAGTCCTCTTGAGTCTTCGGAACACTACAGAACTTAAAGTGGAAAATGTTTTACTTAGCGTTTTTACTTTGAATAAATAAATATGCATAATATAAAGGAGGAACAAAAATGTCAAGAATTCTATTTACATCCGAATCAGTTACTGAGGGGCATCCCGATAAAATTTGCGATCAGATTTCAGATGCCGTATTGGACGCAATCTATGAAAAGGATCCTAACGCAAGGGTTGCATGTGAAACTGCTGTAACTACTGGTATGGTTTTGGTTATGGGCGAAATTACCACAGATTGCTATGTTGATATACCCAAGGTTGTGAGAAATACAATAAGAGATATAGGCTATGATAGAGCGAAATACGGCTTTGACAGTGATACTTGCGCTGTTATAACTTCAATAGACGAGCAATCGTCTGACATTGCCATGGGAGTTGACAAGGCTCTTGAAGCTAAGAAGGGTGAAATGACAGATGCGCAAATTGAAGCAATAGGAGCAGGTGACCAGGGTATGATGTTCGGTTATGCATGTGATGAAACGCCTGAGCTTATGCCTATGCCTATTTCATTGGCCCATAAACTTGTTAAAAAATTAAGTGATGTTAGAAAAGACGGTACACTGGCGTATTTGAGGCCTGACGGAAAATCACAGGTAACTGTTGAATATGAAAACGGCAAGCCTGTTAGAATTGATACAGTTGTTATTTCAAGTCAGCACAGTCCTGATGTAGACCATGATACTATCGAAAAAGATGTTATTGAAAATGTTATCAAACCAACCATTCCCGCAGAATTGCTGGATGCTAAAACAAGATTCCTGGTAAATCCGACAGGAAGATTTGTTGTTGGTGGTCCACAGGGTGATTCCGGTTTGACCGGAAGAAAAATAATTGTTGATACTTATGGAGGCTATGCAAGACATGGCGGCGGTGCTTTCTCCGGTAAGGACCCGACGAAGGTTGACCGTTCGGCAGCATATGCAGCACGTTATGTTGCAAAGAATATTGTCGCAGCCGGATTGGCAAATAAATGTGAAGTTCAGCTCGCATATGCCATAGGTGTGGCAAGACCGGTTTCAATATTGGTAGATACTTTCGGTACAGGTAAAATTTCAGAGGACAAGCTTGTTCAGCTGGTTCAAAAGCATTTTGACCTGAGACCGGCCGGAATAATTAAAACCTTGAATTTAAGAAGGCCTATATATAAGCAAACAGCTGCATATGGCCATTTTGGAAGAACCGATATAGATCTCTCATGGGAGAAGACGGATAAGGCTGAAGCTCTTAAAAATGAAGCAGCAGAAATGTAATTAAAAAAGTAAAACATAAATAACCGGTCTGTACAATGTCCGTATTGAGGATATTTGACAGCCGGTTATTTTTATTTAGGCCATTTCCCGAAGGGAAATCCGGCAAAAGTCGAGAGGGCCCCGAGACTTTTATTTAATTATAACCTGAAACTACGGCGCTTTTTCATTGACACCTAACATAAACAACTTTAAACCTTAGAATAATTAAGCAGCTAAAAATGCACTGCCGATGTGATTTTTGAGCTGTTAACAAATTCAATTTAGAGATGTTTATCTATAATGTAGCAGATACTATCCTGATTACATAGAATAATTATGGGGGTGTATAATATGTTTAAAAATGTGCCGGAAATACTTATATACCTGTTAGCCGCCTATGGGGCCTTAACACTGTTGTACATAGCAGTAAATTACTTACTGCAAAAATCAAAGCCGGAGAAATCGAATATCAAACTTGTTTTAATGCTAAAAGATCAGGAAGAGTCAGTTGAGGGTATTGTAAGGAGTATGTTTTCAGAGAGTCTTGTAAGAAAAGTTATAAATAGCGGGAAGGTCACTGTACTTGACATGGGATCAAAAGATGATACATGGAAGATACTTAATAAGCTGGGGACTTTATATGAACAGCTTGAGCTTATAAAACCGAGCGAAAAGGAAAAGATATTTGACGGGTTCTAATGAAAATCATTGAAAAACTTTCATTTGAAGAAAAATTAATTTATACTTTATATTGAGATGAAATCTTAATATAAAGTGATAAGGTGAAGTTATTGGATACAATTGAAGGAATTGTCGAAGATATAGTTTACGCTAATGAAATAAACGGTTATACTGTTTGCGAAATAAAGTGTGAGAATGACAATACCATTGTTGCTGTCGGCTATATGCCGTTTATAAATATGGGCGAAACCTTAAAAGTCACAGGGAAATGGGTTGTACATCCTGAATACGGTGAACAGCTTAAAGTAGAATTATATGAGAAGTTGATGCCCCAAACGATTGATGCCATGGAAAAATACCTTGCATCAGGGGTTATTAAAGGAATCAGACAGGCTACTGCAGAGAAGATTGTAAAAAGATTCGGGGAAGACTCTTTGCATATTATCCAGTTTCAACCACAAAGGCTGGCTGAAATTAAGGGTATAAGCCTTGATAAGGCTTATAAAATCGGACAGGCCTTCAATAGCCAACAGGGTATGAGA
>JAEZNF010000131.1 GCA_023441845.1 Bacillota bacterium
CAAGTCGGGTACTCGTTCATCAGTAAATCATATAGTTCTTCATCTGAAATATTTGAAGGATCCTCAATACTGAAAAAGTTAGCATTATCAATAAATCGACCATTAAGATTGTCCAATTCTTCTAAAAATCTGAAGTCACTTACAGCAAGGCTTCTAAAGAAACCACCGATTCTTTTTTGTTTTATATCCTTGTTGGATTTGCCTATAGCCATAAACTGCCAAAATATAGCTTCATAAGAAGAATCCTGCAGATTTGAACGTGTTACTTTTTCATCAAAGGTAGCACCGTCTGTAACAAACATAACATACACAGGATATTTTGCTTTTGTTATAGTACGATTAATGCTGTTTGGAAAATAATGTTTTCTAACAGCCTGCATGACCTTACCGTAATAAGTTCCTCCCTCAAGAGGATATCTATTTAATAGCGATTTGATATAACCATTATAGTTGTCAACACTAAACTCTCCTGCTTCATGAGCATTAGCACCGAACAGGAATATGTCAATGGAACCGTCATCATCAAACTTACAGCCAAGTGCCAAAATTCTTTCTGCAAAATTTTGAATCTTACCTGAGCTATATAGTGAACTCATAGAGCCTGAAATATCGAGGCAAAGAGCAACCTTGGCAGTATGATTATCCAAACCTGCTTTCTTTAAAGAAATCGTCGCCTTCTTCGCTAATGAAAGAATGTGAGGAGCTTTCTCTTCCATTTTTTTCTCCAATTTTATCCTCTTTTCCAGGTTGACCGCTTGTCCTGTTGGCGTATTGTTTTGGTGTTGTTCAACTGTTTTCGGTAATTCAGGTTGCTGCACTTCAGGCCGGACTGCCTGCTGAGCAGGATTTTCTATTGGCTTTTCATTGGACTTTCCATCCGCTTCCGTACCGCCAAAATGCGTTAACAAGGCACTTAGTCCACCGTCAAAGCCGTTACCTACAACTCCAATTCTCCAAATATCTTTGAAGTATATTTCGGAAATTATTATCGCTCTCTCATTCTTAAAATCCTTGTTATTGAACTGGTAGCAAACCATCTTTTGTCCATTGACGGTGATATGGAATTCCCCTGAAACAATATCCGACATCTTCTCTTCACCATCAATTGTAGCGGTAAAAACAAGGTTTCTAATTGTAGAAGGTACCATGGAAAGGTTTACTTTGAATACTCCCTTGTTTTGCTTGTTTTCTATCATTTCTATGCTTTTCTCAGGTGAGCTCATTTGATTATAAAATATCATATATCTGTCGTCAGAGAGTTGCTTTTTTTCATCCAATCCAAAACATGTAATATCAATAGTCATATTTGCATTGATATATATTTCTACTTCAAATACATTTGACCCAATACATTCTTGAATTTTTGCCTTTTGTCCCTTAATCATATTATTCATACAGTTGTCCTCCGTTTTAATAAATATCTGTACATTGCTTTTTCAAATAATGGAGAATCAATCACTCTTCATCAATATACATTTTCTATACCAGTAAATTATATCAAATTCTGAAAGAGTTGTAAGCCTTATTTATATAGATTTCTATAGCTATATGTTGCTGAATTAGGCAAGAAACTTTTATGCTCTTTTTGAGGGGCCGAAGATGACAGGAAAGTCCTAATTGAGAATGCTTTTAGAAGATGGTATATGAGTACTGCGTATGAAGCCTTAAAGGACAGATTGGATTACTTTCGTAAAATCACGGGACTACCCTATAATACCATGAAGATAAAAGAGCAGAAAACCCGATGGGGTAGTTGTTCCAAAAAGGGAAATTTGAACTTTAACCGGAAGTTGATAATGTAGCCTCAGTGGGTTATAGATCATGTGATAGTCTGTGAAATCTGCCGCTTACAGAATTTGAACCATTCTAAGGAATATTGGTCTATGGTGGAAATGTATATGACGAGCTATAAAAAGGCCCAGGAGTGGCTTAAAAACAATGGTTTGAGCTTACTGAGCAGCTTTTAAAGGCAATGGAATCCATTGTTGTGTCTATCCGGACAAAGCGTAATCCTTTTACAAATTCTTCTTTTAGTGATAGAATATATTTACCTGTGACATATTGATTTAAGCATATGAGGCATATAATAAAATCGGAAACAATATGTCAGGATATAATTAAATTCTGGAGTGAGACTGTGGATATAAAGAAAATAATAAAATTAGCCGGATTAAATATTGGAATTGCCTTACTGGATATAGCGTTGCTCTCTCCCGCGTTCATAGACATTGCACACAAGGACGCTTTATCTAAAGCAATAGGGTTTACAGCCGTAATTATGAGCCTTTTTGTGTTTTTCTACGGAAACTACAAGCTTCTTAATCAAAAAACAAGAACAGTTCAATTAAGTGATATCAGCAACTGGGAAGACTGTATTCTAGCTCTTAAACAGGCCTATGGCAAAAAAACATTCGATAACGATATAACTATTATATTAGGTCAGATTGAAAGGCTCCATAAGAAGAACGAGAAAATTAAAAGCGTGCTCCTGCAAAAGTTTAATGTCATGGACACTGCTTATGAAAGGTTTAATAAGCCTCTTTCCGATGTCGAATATGTATTCATGGAGAATATCAAAAGTATTATTAATAAGATAAGTGCTTTTGATGAGGAGGATTACAGGAACGTCACCGAAGGAAAAATGGGGAAGAGTCTATCAAGGGAGATACTTACTTCCAAATTGGGCATTTATAATGAATTTATCGATTTTGTAAAAGATTCGATGGAAGACAACGAGGAAATATTAATAAAGCTGGATGCGCTATTGCTGGAGATATCCCGATTTAACAGCATGGAGGCCGGAGAAATCGATAATATGACCGAGATAAAGGAAATGAATGATTTGATAAGGAAATCAAAGTATTATAGATAGCCTTTTCATATATGTTTTTTGGTTTAGCAGCAGTTATTATTAAAATATTAAATTCTTGAAAGGATGACATTGGCCTATGAATCAAAACAGTAAGACCATAAAGACTTTTGCAATTCTGGCTGGAATAGCGATATTGGTATTTGGCCTAATTTACGGGGGTATTATGCTGACCGAAGACAAGGGAAAAAGCAGTAAGACCGTAACGGCTGAAAATGCTACAGAAACTTTGAATAAGCTGTATAAGGATATAACAGTCAACAAC
>JAEZNF010000255.1 GCA_023441845.1 Bacillota bacterium
CTAAAAAGACTATGATAGCCGGGTTGCCAAATGTGTTTTAGAAAAGCTTTTTTTGGCTTGGATTTAAGCTCTGTTTGGTGACTCAATCAGAGCTTTTTATGTGAACCTTTTCTCGAAGAGATTCTTCAAACGCTTTTTAGTTCTTTATTATCCCGAGCTTTCATCTCATTATTCATTTCGATTAATTAATTATATAAACTTCCCTTTCGACAATGGCAAACCATGCGAAAGCATGGGACGCAAAACTACAGGTCTAACGTTTTTTTAAACTATGACGGCTGAGAAACCGAAAAAGGGGGATTCATCATGAAACATTTTATTAAGGTTGTTCTCATTCTAAGCATCATTTCATTATCATTTGTTACTCCGGTTCAAACTTTAAGTGCAGAAGGGCAAGCTATTATTGACGAAAACGGAGTTCAGCTCACTCAAACACCTTCAAAAGTTGACGGCATGATTAACCTGTCCGGCAACACCTCCAAAGAAAAAATCAAACTTCTTGTCACTAAGGATACTTATCAAGAATGGTTTGATATAAATTTGGACAAAGGCAAATTTAACAAGAATATATGGCTTACCGAAGGCAAGGGTACCTATGAGATCTCGGTAATGGTTAATCTCGAAGGCCGTAAATATACTTATGGACCCACAGTAAAAATTGAAAATACCATAGATGTAAACCGCTTTATTGTTCCTACCAAAGATATTGATAGTGACGATAAAGACATTGCCGACTTTGCAAAAAGGCTTACAAAACTATCTAAAAATGATAGGGACAAAGCTAAAAACCTATATAACTGGGTGACCAAAAATATAAAATATGATTATGACAAATATAGAAACCAGCTTGCCGGTAATTACGGCGATGTATACGGAGCTTCGAATACATTTAAGACCAAAAAAGGCGTTTGCTATGACTATGCAACCCTGATAGCAGCTTTTGGAAGATCTATAGGAATGCAGGTAAAGGTTATAAGAGGCGATTTCAAATCCGGTACACGAAGTGAATACCACGCCTGGAATGAAATATACATATCCGAGGAAGATAAATGGATTAATTTGGATGCGACATTCGGATATGCCTTGAATAAAAACTATTTTGACAATGCAGATTTTCTAAAAGATCATATAAAAATCGATGAGCTTTAAGGGTCAATAAGGGAGAATGAAAAGAACTTGGGTGCTACCCAAGTTCTTTTCATTGGTAGCCATTTCCCGAATGGAAATCCGGCAAAAGGCAAGTGGGTCTTAGTGACCCTTAGCCTTTTATTTGTAACCATTTCCTAAAAGGGAAATCCGGACCCATAGAGGCCTTCCCTTTAGCAGGGTACGCCCACCCGGCAAAAGGCAGGCTATCTGTCATCCTGCCGTCTAAGCCTTGATAACCTCGAACATTTATTTTTCCCTAAAGATAAACAACTTTGTACCTTAAAACCTGTACGAAAAATGGTGGTGATTTAACACTTTTTGGCTACTTAATTAATTCAATTTTAAAGTTTTATATCTATGTATAAGCAACAAATTTTAAAAGCAAAGCCTTTATAACGCTTCAGAAACAAAAGTAGAAATGCGCTCTTACTTAGTTGTACAGTATCAGTTTATAAAATTTAATTAATACTTATATCCCTCATATTGTCAATTTAAGCTAATATGTGATAAAATCTCATGTATATAGTATATTCTAATATGTGATAAAATCTCATGTATATAGTATATTAAACTATTGGAAGCATTATCTAAATCACTTTATCAAAAAGGAGATTTTGGATGTCCGATAATTCAACTAGTGCCGCGTAACAAAATAGATATAAAGTGCTTTTGAAGATATCCGTTTATTGGAAATTAATATCTTCAAAAGCACTAGCTCGAAGGATTTTCATTGATTTGATATTTGAGCAACATTAACATTAACTAAAGAGGTGGCCATTCATATGATCTCATTCAAGAATTACATATCATTGGAAGATATAGTTAAAAAATTCAAAGTAACACACTTTAATACCAGTTCCAAAATCGCCCTATATATATTTCTTACAATTATGTACATTATTCTATTTTATATCATAAGATATAATATGTTTTCAGACGGTACAAAAGGAGTCCTTGCTCAACTACAGGCATTTACGGCAATCTGCCTGACTTTTAAATTCACCTATTTGGGTTTTTTCACTGTATCGGTATTTATACTTCCTCAGTTTGTAACCGTTTTTTATTTATATTCAGTCACAGGCAATGATAATTTACTTGCAGCATCTATAGTCAACGCATCAATAATAGCTTTTTCATTATTTGTTGCTGTTCTTTCCTGCAAACAGGCACAGCAGAAAAATAAACTCCACAGTCTTTCAATAACTGATGAGCTGACCGGTATATATAACCTCAGATTTTTTCACTCTACTATTGAGAAGGAAATTGAAACGGCTAAAAATAACAAAAGCTCTGTCGGTCTAATTATGATCGATATTGATGATTTTAAAATGTATAACGATATATACGGTCACGATTGCGGAGATGAAATATTATATGAAACAGCCAGCTTGTTAAGTATCATCCTTAAGGATGAGGGATATCTTTGCAGATACGGAGGAGATGAATTTAGCATAATACTTCCTAAAACAGACAGGCATACAATAGTCAGGCTTGCAAACCTTATAAAGAGGGAGTTTAATGTAAACAATGCCATAAAAAGCAAATATCATATTTTTAAAAGTGTTACATTATCAATAGGAGCATCTGAATATCCATACACGGCAAGCAGTAAAGACGAACTTTTGTCGCAGGCCGATATGGCTCTTTATCATGCTAAAAACCTCGGTAAGGACAGGGTACATTTTTATCAGAACATTATCGAAAAGCTGCATAAAAATATCAGTTCCGATCACCAACAGCTTATTGGGGCATTTAAAGGCCTTTTGAGCACTATATCTGCAAAAGACAAGTATACACTTGGACATTGCGAAAGAGTAGCAACATATGTCGTTATGATAGGAGAAGCAATGAATTTGAGCATAAATGATGTTACAACATTACAGTATGCAGCACTTTTACATGATATAGGAAAGATTGAGCTTCCCAAAAGTGTTCTTAACAAGCTAGGCCCTTTAAATGATGAAGAATATGTTCATATTAAGCAGCATCCTGTCTATAGTGCAAATATTCTGGAACCTCTTGAAGATATGAACCATTTGGTCAAGTATGTCAAGCACCACCATGAAAGATATGACGGAACGGGCTACCCGGATGGCCTTGCCGGCAATGAAATAAGTCTCGGAGCAAGAATACTGTGTATTGCAGATTCCTTTGATGCAATGCTATCCGAACGTCCTTATAGTAAAGGCATGTCCTTAAATGATGCTATAGGCGAGCTTGAGCGCTGTTCAGGCAAGCAGTTTGATCCCGAAATTGTCAAAATATTTGTAGAAGTTATTAAAGCAAAAATGGTAACAAAACAGGAGGAATCTCTGGAAGAATTGGTTCCCCGGAGTTCATGACTCCTTTACCTTCTTAATAAGCCTTTTTCAGCGAAGCTGACATACTTATCTCCTGCAACTATAATATGATCTATTACATGTATGGATATTGCTTCTAAAGCAATACGTATCCTGTCAGTCACTTCTATATCAGCCTGAGATGGCTT
>JAEZNF010000276.1 GCA_023441845.1 Bacillota bacterium
AACCCAGGTTGACCGTCTTTCTGAGCTGTCAAAGGATAACCTTCGCCGTTATATTTTTCATGATGGTGATAAGCAATAATACTTGCCGTCCTTATTATCTCCTTTGTTGAATTTTTAAGCATATCGTAACCTATTGTTGTATGAGTTTTTATAATTTCAAACTCTTCCGGCGTAAGTTTACCCGGCTTATTTAGTATGCTTGCAGGAACGCCCAGCTTACCTATGTCATGCATTGCGGAAGCAAGAGAAATTGTATCCGCATCAGTTTCCGACATACCATATTTTATTGCAAGAAGTTTTGTGAACTCTGAAACCCTTTTAACATGGTTGCCCGTTTCTTTTAAGCGTGCTTCTGCAATTTCACCTAATGTGTATATTATTTCCTTTTGCGTATCTTGCAGTTTAAGATTTAATGCTGCATTCTCAAAAGCATTTGATATATTATGACTGAATATCTCCAGAAGGTTTTTGTCAAATTCACTGAATTCATCTACATCTTCGAAGAAAAGAATATACTCAAGGTCTACAATACTTTTAAAATATAGCACAATGCTAAGGCCGACAGTAAATATTTTCTTTTCCTTTATTCCGCTAATAATAGACGAATACACGCTCTCCGGAATTACCTTTTTTATATCCTGATTCATATTCTTTAAATAACTTCCGGTAGCAGCCGTAATATAATAACTATCGGAAGTTTTAAAGGCGACAAAGCTGGACTGCTCCTTAAGAGGTATATTTTTGTAGAAGCAAAGCATTGAATTAATCTGCTCTAAAACAACAGCTGAAAGCTTTGATATTGATTGAACCTCGAAAAGATACGAAGACGCTTCTATAACCTTCTCCAGGCCCTTTTTATTAACATTGGTAAGATGTATGCTTTCATATGCCCTGAGTGATGCAACAATTGTAGTAAACAGCTTTTGAGCCGTTAACTCTGTTTTCTCCTTGTAATCATTTATATCATAATCGACAATAACTCTTTTTTCAGGTGCTTGTCCCGGCTGTCCTGTCCTTAAGATTATTCTCACCTCATAATTTTTCAACTCTTCCCTTATAAAACGCACAAGCTTTAACCCTGAATCCTCATCTTCCATAACAACATCAAGAAGAACTATTGCTATATCTTCCGCGTTTTTAAGAAGCTCCCTTGCTTCCTTTGCTGAATAAGCATCCAGAAATTCTATACAGACATTATTATAAGCAAAATCACTTAACACCAGCTTGGTAATGGTATGGACCTCATAATCATCATCAACTACCATTACTTTCCACGCCTTACCTGTATTCTCTATATTTATATCATCAGGTTGTTCATCGAAAAAATCCATATATTCATTATCCATCAGTAAATCATTATTTGACATAGGATTTATTCACCTCTTCTTCAGGAATTCTGATTGTAAATATGGTACCATTCCCCGGTATACTATTGCATTTTATCTTCCCGTTATATTCTTTAGATACTATATTGTACACTATATTCAGTCCCAATCCTGTCCCGCCAGAGCCTCTTTTTGTTGTGAAAAACGGCTCGTAAATTTTTTTTATGTCATTCTCGCTTATACCTTTTCCATTGTCGCTGTATTCAATAATTATTTCGCTGTTTTCACATTTAACTTTTATTTTTATTATTCCTTCAAAGCTATCGTCAAAAGCATGAACAAGGGAATTTACCAAAAGGTTGGCTATTATTTGGGACAAACCTCCAGGTGAAGCATATATCTCAATGTCATCCTCACAATCTACAATTATTTTATGTTTTGTTTTCTTAACCTTTGGATTTAAGCTCAGTAGGACTTCATTTATATAATCCTTTAATACAAAAACTCTTTTTTCATCAACACTCTGATCTACTGCTATTTGTTTAAAGCTTCCTATCAGATTTGAAGCTCTTTCCAGATTAATCATAAGTATTTTGATTGTTTCCATAGTGGTATTTATGTGCTTTTCCAAATCAGCTTTTTTAAGCTTTCCTGTTTCAAACAATTCTAAAATTTCATTATTTTTTTCATCAAGGTAAGATGCCGCAGTTACGCTAACACCCACAGGCGTATTAATTTCATGTGCTACACCTGCTACAATACCACCTAAAGCAGCCATTTTTTCAGTATGTATAAGTTGATTCTGCGTTTGCTTCAAGGATTCCAATGCAATTTCCAATTCAGTTTTTGCAACAGCACGGTCCATAGCTATTCCAAGCAGAGTAAAAAGCACTATATTAACATTGTATTTTAATAATGCAGTTGCTTCATTAAAAGAACTTATATATGACATTACTCCCCAGTTTCTTGTTGTTGAAGATATTGGCATGACCCATATAACATCATCATTATTTAATCTTTCCAGGTCAGGCATAAGTTCTTTTGGAGGAAAGTTTTCGACATTACATGAAAAATCAGCATTATACAAATCAGTTCTCACCTTCAAACTGCTATTTCCCGGCTGCTCCTCATCCCAATATCCCATGCATCCCCATGAACAGTTGTCCACCAGTCGAGGGAAAAGCCTGCTTATTCCTGCTATATTTGTTGTCAAAAGCTTTGAACCTACATCGGAATTCTTATACAGCATATCTTCAAGATATCTTATTATCGAATTCTTTATTTTGATATTTTCATCGGTCGGCTCCCATCCATCATCTGTTTCACAATTGCATCCGCAGGATTTTCTGAGAATAAGATCGGTTTGAACCAGAACTGTTTTACCTCTGTCCCTCTTTTTATTTATCTCCTCCAATAAAGTCTCGGCTGCTTTATACCCTATAGTATATACATTTTGTTCTATAGTAGTGATGCCCGGAATGCAACTCTTGGCAAATGTACTGTTGTCATAACCTACAACAGCCACATCCTTCGGTACACATAATCCCATATTATTAAGTCCTGCAATTGCACCCATCGCAAGTGAATCGCTGCCGGCAAATACGGCAGTAAACTCGAAACCGCTTTTTATCCAATACTCCACTGCCGATCTGCCGTCTCCAGGCAAATTGGCATCCGTTCTATATACAAGATTCTCATCGTATGGCAATCCATGAAGTTTTAGAGTGTCTTTATATGAATTAAGCCGCTCAACTATATCATTGATTTCCATCCAACCGATAAATCCGATTTTCTTATGTCCATGAAATATAAGGTGTTCAACAATTGTCTTTGCTCCATCATAATTATCGCTTTTTACAACTGTACCTATATTCCGGCCTTCATCAATACCCACCGTTACCAGAGGTTTGCCTGTCTTTATTATTGCACTTAAATAGTCTTCACTGGCACCTTCAGTAAGTACTATCCACCCATCTATATTGTTAAATGCCAACGGATAATAGCTCTCAATCTTTTTAACATTAGAGTAAAATCGGTTAATCATAAAGGTATTCAATATGAATAAATTAGTATTATGTCTTTTTGTATAACCATGTATGCCGGATACTATATTTCCATGATATGTTGCTTCTGCATATTTTGTAATAACACCTATACTTAACTTACCAGGCATATTTAGTCCCTTTCCTGTTTTCATCAATACATTGATATATATATCGGCACAAATCTGTGATTCTTTTATTAATTGTTAATTATTTTCACCCGTCTATGCGTATAAACGTTTATATTCCGCAATGTATAAAACAAGCATCATGAAACCCCTGATAAAGGCAGGCATATGACAAACTTTGTACCTTTATTTATTTCGCTCGTACATGTAATGTTTCCACCGAACTTCTGTCTAATTATATTACTTATTATATTAAGTCCAAGACCCGAACCTTCCCCCTCACCTTTTGTTGTAAAAAAGGGGTCAAAAATCCTGTCAAGAACCTCCTTTTCCATACCCCTTCCATCATCCTCATATTCAATAATAACGTTCATATCGTTTTTTTCAATTTTAATAGATATTTCACCTTTTTCTACTTCTTCAAATCCATGCACTATAGAATTTATTATTAGATCGGTTAAAATCTGTGCTAACTCGCCAGGATTACAATGAAGCTCCAAATCATCGGAACATTCCAAATTTACTTTTAAATCCTTCTTCCGTATTCTGGGTTTAAGGCTTAATATAACGTCATTTATATATTCTTTTACTTTGAAAATTCTTTTTTCATCAATTGTATTATCTACTGCAATCTGCTTAAAGCTTTTTATAAGGTTTGATGCTTTATTTAAATTCAAGAGCAGTATTTTTAAAGACTCGTTGCTTTCTTCCAGATATCTGGAAAGCTCGGTCTTTGTTAATTTATTTGTTTCAAACAAATTCTTTATCTGATTTGTACTGCTTTCAATATATGTCGTTGCTGTCACTCCAACACCTATAGGATTGCTTATTTCATGTGCAACACCTGCTACCAGATTGCCAAGGGATACCAACTTTCCCGATTCTATAAGCTGTTCCTGTGCTTTTCCCAGTGAATCCAGCGTTTCCTTCAATTCTGTCAAAGTTAGCTCTCTGTCAATGGAAATAC
>JAEZNF010000364.1 GCA_023441845.1 Bacillota bacterium
CCATAAGAAGGGTAAGAAATAAAAAAGGTTAGAATACAGTAAAAACGTAGGTAACAGCTTTTAGTTATCTAAATTTTACCCATTAAAAATTTATTACAGATAGCAATTGTGATAAGTATGATAGTTATTGAATTGGTGAGTACAATCATAGTACTTACGCGCCTCGTAGTCAATAATATTTCTGTAATCTTATGTCTTTTACCCAATATAAGAATAATATCGGTACACCAGTAGAATATTATTATGCCAAATAATGCTTTAATCCAGACAGAATTAATAAAGAAAACCGAGTAAACAAAAAATAATATAAAAATAAGATCAATTACGACCCGTATACCTTTACCGAACTTACGCATATCAATATTTAAGCTTAGTTCAAGATCCTCAATCAATTCTTCGTCCGGCTCGTTGTCCTGATCATCGTATATATTAAATAAAACAGTGTGTATATTGCGCAGGGAAATAAATACAAGCACCAAAGCAATAATTACAAAAAAAATATTGGGATTGGTAAAAAGGATTACAATCGGCACAATAAACAGAATAAATAGCATTATCATTAAACTTTGCAAGTGCATAAAACTTCTCCCGATAGACTAATTGAAATTAACTGTTAAAGAGTTACATACCATAACAGACATATCCCCACGGGTTATCTGCTTGTTTTGAGGTAAATCCAAATTGCTGGTTAAAGCAATTTCGGCTGACATATTAAGCACGCTTTCAGGCCATTTTCCTTGAAGTTTGCTCTCGTATCCAAGAGATCTTACGAGTACTGTAAGAGCTTCGGCGTATGTAATATAGCTGTCAGGCGAAAATTTCTTGTCCGGAGTGCCGATAATCAGATTATACTTAACTGAAAGCCTTACATAATTATATGCCCAGTGGCTCTTTTTAATATCCTTGAAATCAACCTTAACATTGCTTACATCGGTATCTTTGTCATATTGTAACATCTTAACTATTAAAGTTACAAATTCACTTCTTTTGATTTTATTATCGAGACGTAAGCTCCCGTCTTCATAGCCTTGCATGATATTTAATTTAACAAGTGATTTTGCGCATTGATTTTGAAGGTCATCTGCCGCAAATGCATCAAAAGGTACTAAAATAAATGTTAAAACCGTTAACAATGCTATGATTCTTACTCTGATTCCTGTCATAAACAATCACTCCTATTACTTTAGCATAATTCAATTATACACTAAAAGAGCGAAAGAAATATTAAAAAAAAATTACATAATTAAATAATTTTAAGTGAATAAAAAATACCATTAAAACTAATGCTAAATTACATGAAATACTAAATAATTAGGAGGAATAATAATATGTCCAAAACTGTTGTTGCTGTTTTTGATAGTTATGCAAGTGCTGAAAATGCTGCCAGACAAATAAAGGATCAGGGATTAAGAACAGATGACATTTCTATTGTAGCTAAACAGGGTGATAACGACACAGATACAACCGGAACAACGGCAACTATGGGAGGAACAACTACTACTGCTACCAACAGAAAAGGTATAAATGACAATATATCCGATGGTGTCATGACAGGAGGAATACTCGGCGGCTTGGCAGGCTTATTAATAGGAGCAGGCAGCATGGTTATACCGGGACTGGGTATAATCGCAGCAGCAGGCCCTATTACAGGATTACTGTCAGGAGCGGTAACAGGCGGTATTGTTGGAGGATTGGTCGATTTAGGTATTCCTGAAAACAGAAGCAAGCAATATGAGACAGACATTAAGGCAGGAAAAGTACTTTTCAGCATGAAAACGGATGAAGATAAAATTGACCGTATAGGGTCGGTATTAAGAAGCAATGGAGCTATCAGTGTTGACAACTATTAAAATAAAAGACCTCTAATAAAAGGCCCGGGGCCATCGAACCCCACTCGCCTTTTGCCGGATTTCCCAAATAAAAATAATGACCTTGATAAATATGCTTCAAGGTCATTATTAATGAACAACTGTACTTTTCACACTGTCATTAAGCAGCAGGCGGTGCAGGAGCATTGGCTGCATCATCAACACGAGCGGGCGTGCCGACCAGTGAAGTTGGAGCCGGTGACGCTTTTGAAGTCGGACTGGCCTTTACATTCGGGTCTTTCTTTGTACCTCTTTTTATTTTTTTTGTGTGAGGATGATAATAGCTTGTGTGTATTTTTGATTGACTTACAATCTTGTTGTCAATTTTAACAGTTTTATAAGTGTCTACAATTGCCCCTGTACTGCCATACTCAAGAACTACTTCAGTACCTGCGGGAAGTTTGGGATCATCAACATATTTAATGGGAATATCTAAAACCTTAACAGTTTTTTGACTCATAATTACTTCTTTGTTAACCTCTTTTGTACCCCGCAATTTGAAATCAATTCTGCTATTATTTGTTACAGTAGCCTCGATTTTAATAGGCCAGTTGGTATTATTTTTAAATCTAAAGTCAGGGTTTGGGTAGGATACTGCTGCGTCCAATCCAAGAGGAACATATGTTACTTTAAAGTAATGGTTTGTACGTTCCAGCACCTGCAAATCCGAAAGCAGAACTGCATTGTACAGTGTGGTTGACACCTGACATATACCACCGCCTATATCATCAACAACTTCTCCTGCAACATAGGTTTGAGCCATCTGATAGCCGCCTTTTGCAGTCCTTTGACCAACTATGGTATTAAACGAAAAGACATCCCCGGGAGCTAATAAGATACCGTTAATCTTTGATGCAGCCAGCTTAATGTTTATACCTCTGTTTTTGTTATTTACCGAATTTGTATTAAATGTAGTATATGATGTTGACAGCGTATCCTTAAAAAGCTTGGCGTCCAGGTTATTTAGTGTTATCTTGGGATTTGTAAATGTGACAGGCAATACCTTTTCGGTGTCCTCTTTATTTCCCAGGTCATTAATAATATCAGCTAAAGCGGTTTTATCAATGCTTGTACCTACCACATGAGGCTTTAACTCATATGTTTTACCGTCAGCCTTAAATGAAGCATTAACCGGGTCGCGGTTTATTCTTTCATAATAGTCTTCTACGTCAATCTTTTTTGGAGCGTTAACAATTGTTGTCACTTCAATTGTATCTGCCTTACACAGCTTTATGCTAGCATCAACTTTTTTAAGGGTTGCTTCTTTGTCAATACTTTTTCCCGAATGGCCTGAAATCAAAAGGACTTTATCCTGTAAAAACGATAGACGGGCCTCTTTAAGGGGGATTAAAGTTTCTTCATTGAGCTTGTCCAAAATGTCGGAAGCCTTATTCTTATCAAAGGTGTATAAAATATCTATCTTCTTTTCTTTATTGCCGGTATTAATTATTTCAGAAAGCCTATCGAAAATATTACCGGTTCTGCCTATACTGTAAGCCTTATTAACTGCATCATCAATGTTATAGACAACATTTAAATCTGAGAACGAAACTTTCTTACTTTTGCTGTCATGGCTTATAATTGTTAATGCTTTATCTTTTGCTGCGTCCTGATAATTTTTTTTAAGTAAATCTTTTGCTTCTTCCTTGGTCATACCGCTGATGTTGATATCGTTTATATAGACAGCCTTATAAACTTTATCATAACCAAGAACCTTAAAAGCAAAAAAGCATGATAATGCCAGAGATAAAATTATCAATCCTAAAAGAGATATTATAACAGCCTTTTTAATGGAAAACTTAGTTGATTTCTTTTGAATTTGCGGATCCATATTTGAGCACTCCAATTTTTATTTAGTATTTTGTATAAATAGTTTAATATAAACTATTTGAATATGAACAGGATAGTTTATAATATTATAATATAAATGACGTTTTGAAGAACATTTTGTTCCCATAATCATATACCCTATATAACGTATATATTATCGCAATTTTAAATAAAAAAGACAATGTTTTTTTAATTGTTATTTACTACTAAAATTAAAATTTACATTTTTCACTAAAGTTATAGAAAAAAAGTTTTTTAAGTATTAATATTATATTATAAACAGTATTTTGAGGTATAGAAATGAACATATTTAATGAAGCCGAATTTTTATCAATATGTGAAAGGTTAGGTGTACAACCTCATTCTGAAGAAGTAGAAGTAAAATGTTCAGGTTATTACTTAAATAAGATTAAAAAGATGGTTAGGGATGACAGGCGAGGAGAAGTCGTATTTTGCGTTGTAAGACCGACAGGTAAGATAATTCTGATAACTTGTGAAGAGTACCCGCAGGGAATATACAGGGTGCCTACAGGTGGTATTAAATACGGAGAAGATATTATAGATGCGGTGTACAGGGAGACTAAAGAAGAACTTGGGCTGAAAACAGAAATTTCAGATTTTGCAGGGGTCTTAAAGATTAAGTTTACAGCATCCGGAGACTACGAAATGTTTTATTCCTATCTATTCGTTTTGAATGAGATTGGCGGCAGGCTTCTTGAAGATGCCTCGGATGACGAGATTAGCCAGGTTAAGGAAGCGGACATGGAGGATTTTCAAGAGGTGCTGGATTTGCTTAAGAAAATGGAAAAGCCCTGGCTGGACTGGGGAAAGTTCAGGTATGAGACGTCTAAAGCTATTTTTAATCATGTGAAAAAATAAAACTGGTAAGGGTTGAAGCTTAATGAGAATATTATTATTTAGCGATTCACACGGTTATACACACAATATGGTAAAAGTTATCAATATGATTAAAGACATTGACATGATAATACACCTTGGCGATTTTGTTAAAGATGCACTAAAATTAAGAGAGCAGTATAAGGAAATACCTGTTGAGTTGGTTCCCGGAAACAATGATTGGACAAGAGAGTTTACAAGTGAAAAAATTCTTTTGCTTGAAGGAAAAAAAATCTTTATTACCCATGGCCACCAATATAATGTTAAATATGATTATCAAAGAATTATTTCAAAAGGAAAGTCTATCAAGGCAGATGTCGTATTTTTCGGACATACACATATTGCTGAAGAAATGTTCTCAGATGGTATGCTTGTATTGAATCCGGGAAGCATCAGCATACCGCATCAATCTGAAAGACCTACATATTCACTGGTAGAGATTAGAGACAATAAGGTAATCTCCAGGTTTGGAAGTCCTAAATAAAAT
>JAEZNF010000377.1 GCA_023441845.1 Bacillota bacterium
GCTTTCACTATAGATGATATTTAAGAAGGGAAATTGGGTTCGTTTTTTTATATTTCCATTTTATAAAATATTTTTTTAAGGGCAGGTTCAACTTTTTGCCTGGTTCTATGAATACTCTGTTCAAACACTCTATTTTTTTCAATAACTCATTATTTCCATAATTATCGTTATATGCGTAAGCACACTGTTTTTTCATATGTACCTCCCTTAATTTTCATTCGGTTATAATAAGTTTATTGAATAGCTATTCAACCCCACGCGGATATTTTAAATCTTAATATCAAAAATATGTTAAAAATTCGACAGAAGGTAAAATCAAGGTCTTCAATGGTAAAATACGGCTATGAAAATTAATAATGGAAATAATTATGTATATTCCCACCACAAACATGTGATATATGATAATATTGATTTTGTTAAATTATACTATTATTTGTTTTGGGGAGGCCCGGAGTAATTTATGAGAACCATATTGGTAGACGATGAATATTACGCCTTAGAAGAGCTGGAATACTTCCTTAGCAGTTATAATCATATTAACATAATAGGTAAATACATAAATCCTCTGGAGGCAATTGAAGAAATCAAAAGAAAGGCTCCCGAAGCAATTTTTTTGGACATAAAAATGACTGAACTCGGAGGCTTCAACGTAGCTGAAGAAGTTTTAAGCTTTAATGAGAATATAAAAATTGTATTTGCAAGCGCCTACGATGAATATGCTATAAAAGCCTTTGAAATAAATGCTCTGGATTATGTTTTAAAACCTTTTAGCAAAGAACGGCTTGATATTACCGTACATAGGCTTATAGAAAACAGGGCTGTATTAAATAAAAGTGCCATCAGACAACAGGCTGCAATTAAAGGACTTAAAAAAGTCCCTATATGGAAGGACGATAAAGTGGTGCTGGTAAGCATATCGGATATTCACTATTTTATGTCCTGCGAAAAAGAGGTCAGGGTAGTTACTAAAAATCAATCCGTTTTGAGAAGCTCAAATACACTGAATTCCTGGGAAGAGAGATTAGGTGAACAAAAATTCTTCCGGTGCCACAGGAGTTTTTTAGTGAATCTTAATATGGTAGAGGAAATTATACCGACCTTTCAAAACACATATATATTAAAGCTAAAAAGTATAAAGGACGAGGTTCCTGTCAGCAGAACCTGCTTTTACAACTTGAAAAGTCTCCTGGGGTTCTAAGTAAGAACGCAATTCCACTTTTGGTTCTGTAGAGTTTCAAAGGCTTCGCCTTTTTTAATAGTAACTGACTGCATATTTGAACTGGCTATGATTCGCTACTTAGATAACGAATACCTCTTAGAGCCCGATAAAACCCGACATACAGCGGATTTTACCGGCGGGAATCTGCTCTAAAGACGTCCAAAGAATAAAGAGAACCCAATAATTTTTTACTAAATTTTATTTTCAAGCATTAAATTACCAATAATTAAACTTTCGGTTTCTGCCAACACCAGATTCCCCTGGAAATAGGGGTTATCGTTTTGGGGATATATCAATTCCCCTCGGAAGTCAAGATATTTGGGTTTTACAGTGGACCTGTCGCCAATAAACGCTGTGGACTAACACACTTTATATGCAAAATAGGCATCAGCTATATTATAAATGAGATGGTGTATCGCGGTAAATCCGGCATCTTAAAGCCATTTGCCCAATCTATCGTATTTTAAAAATACGCCGAATAATTCCTTTTGGAAAATATCATTGTACAATAAAAGGACTTGCAGCCAAGCAAGTCCTTCTTAAAATTACTATTTATTGCTCAATATATTTATTATTCTTCAACAAAGTGCTTCTTTAAAAATTCAAGATCAAGCTGCGGGTAAAGCGGGAACTTGTCCAACATGTCTTTAACAGCCTGTTTTGCCCTGTTTTTAACTTCAGGATCAAGTATATAATTTGACTTGCTCTTCTTTCCTGCATTTTTGCCCGATGCAATTGTCGCAGGAACGGTATTTTGCAATACATCCTTGATTATACCGGCCAGTTCCTTCATTTCAGGTTTACCCATACCCAATGTGGTTATGGCAGCAGTTCCAAGTCTGATTCCGCTTGTATACCATGCACCATTCGGGTCAAATGGAATAGTATTTCTATTAAGAGTAAAAGAGCATTCCCTTAATGCACTTTCACCCTGTCTGCCAGTCAAACCGAATTTATTCAGATCAACCAGAATAATGTGGTTTTCTGTGCCTCCGGTAACTACATCAAGGCCGTTCTCCATCAACACTTCCGCAAGGTAGCTTGAATTTTCTACTATCTTATGTGCGTAATCCTTAAACTCCTGTGTGTTGGCTTCCTTAAAGGCAATCTGCTTGGCTGCCAGAACATGCGGCAACGGACCGCCTATAACCAGAGGACATCCCTTGTCTACACTTTCTGCGTATTCTTTTTTACATAAAACCATACCGCCGCGTGGGCCTCTAAGAGTCTTATGCGTTGTAGTAGTCACAACATCGGCATACTGTACAGGATTATACACTCCTTGTAATACTCCACCTGCAACCAACCCTGCAAAGTGAGCCATATCAACCATTAATACCGCACCGACTTCATCGGCAATCTCTTTTAAAATGGAGTAATCTATATTTCTTGAATATGCGCTGAACCCTGCCAGGAATATCAAAGGCTTAACTTCTTTAGC
>JAEZNF010000395.1 GCA_023441845.1 Bacillota bacterium
AATATGTCAGTCAGGACATCTTCGTAGAAGAACAGGGTAAATTTTTTCAAAAATGGTCAAGAAACGCTGAAATGCTCCAGAAGACAGACGAGGAAAGAAATGACCTGCTGCTGGACGAGATAATAAAAAGGGTGGTTATTGAGTATTATCTTGACGAAAAAGCAAATATCACTATTCCTTCACAAGAGATTTCCGGCTATATCTCCAAATATATCAACGATAGATACGCAAATATGGGCGGAACTGAGGCGTATATGCAGGGCAAAGGCTATAAAACCGAAGCTGACCTTAAAAAAGATATCGAATTCTATTTAAAAAGAGTAAAATACTTTTCAAAGGTTGCCGGAGAATATGGTATAACAATTACCGATCCGGATTTGGAAAAAGAATACCAGAAGCAAAAAATCGAAAACACCCAGGTTATCGGTAAGCGTCTCCATATTTCAAACGCCAGCCGGAGTGAACAGGCATCATTGAAACTGGCACAGGAGCTTTATGACAAGCTGAAAAACGGTCAGGATTTTTCGGAACTTGCCAAACAATATTCCGAAGACGAAGAAACCAAAAGTACCGGCGGAGTGATGAGCAGTATAACAGGCGGTATTTACAGCGATGAATTTGATCAGGCTGTCTTTAACTCAAAGCCCGGGCAGCTGGTCCCCCCTGTAACAAACATGAACGGTTATGACATAGTATACGTTGAAAAGTTAATTGAATTTTACCATCCTAAAGATGAATTAAAAGACATGCTTTTAATGCAAAAATTCGGCGAATCGGATAAATTCAAACAATGGCTGGATAAAGCCAAAAAAGATGTAAATATCGAAATTACCGGCCCTGAATTTAAAGCTTACAGGTTCTATAAGGACAAAAAGTACAATGAAGCCGCAGAGTGTTATGAAGAGCTCTTTAAAAGGGATGATTTACAAATGTACCTTGAAAGAACCCTGGACAGTTTCAGTTTGGCTGAAAACTGGGACAGAGTGATTGATCTAAGCAAAACCGGAATTAAAAAGTATCCCGATCAGGTGCAGTTTTACACCGGTATGGCCTATGCCCATTACAAAAAGAATAATAAGGAAGAAGCCATTAAGCAGCTTAAAAAGGCTGAGGACCTGTCAAAAGACAATGCCTATTTCAAACAACTTGTTGCTGAAATGTACTCTAAAATAGGAATGGAAGATGATGCAAAGCGGATAAGAGATGAAATAACCAAGAGTGTGAAATAATTATTTCTTCGAATCAAAAGGCTCTGCCTACTAATAAAAAACGAGTGAGATTTTAATTTTTATCTCACTCGTTTTTTTATGTAATAGTTACAAATCCTTTTGGTAAACCTCTGCATACTTGTGGATGCTGTCTTTATCCAGACAATACTCAATGGCATCTTCCTTTGAAATCCTTTTCTGCATGTATAAATCAACAATAGCCCTATCCATCATCTGCATGCCGAGAGCAGCACCCATCTGCAAGCATGAATTTATAGAGGCTGTTTTTCCTTCTCTTATTAAATTGCTTATTGCAGGAGTGACAACCATAATCTCATGTGCTGCTATCCTGCCGGTATGGCTTATGTCCGGAATCAATCTCTGAGATATTACAGCTTTTAATGCCGTTGATACCTGTACTCTAATTTGCTGCTGCTGATGCGGGGGAAATACGTCAATAAGCCTGTCAATGGTTTTTGCGGCTCCGAGCGTATGCAGGGTTGAAAGCACCAGATGCCCTGTTTCGGCAGCTGTAACAGCAATACTGATAGATTCTATGTCTCTCATCTCACCTATGAATATTACGTCCGGATCTTCCCTGAGTGCCGCCCTCAATGCATTATTGTAAGATTTACTGTCATGCCCTATCTCTCTTTGATTTACGATGCATTTATCATGATTGAAAACATACTCAACAGGATCTTCAAGCGTCAGTATGTGACCGTCCTTTTTTGAATTAATTTCGTTGATAAAGGATGCGACGGTTGTTGACTTCCCGCTTCCGGTCGGTCCGGTGACCAGAATGAGCCCTTCTCTCATGTCACATAGCTGTTTTATTATCGGGGGGAAATTCAGACTGTCGAGAGTAGGAATATTTGATGCCAAAACTCTGAATACCATTGCAATAGAGCCTCTTTGGGAAAACGCATTCACCCTGAACCTTGAAATACCCGGAACAGTCATAGAAAAATCAACTTCCCCGGATATAGACAGTTGCTCGAATCTCTCTTCATCCATGCACGATTTGGCATATTGAACGGTGTCTTCAAAGGTAAGTTTGGGTAAATCGACCTGAAACATATGTCCGTTTATTCTCAATGAAGGGGCCCTTCCAACGGTAATATGTATATCCGAAGCCTTTTTATCTACAGCCAGTTTTAACAATTGATTTAGCTCAATAATCATAATTATCCCCTTTGTAACATGTCTTTGATTAAATATCGGCAGAAAAGTCCATTCTTTTAACATTAAACACAAGTTTTTTGAACTGCGCAATAACCATGCATTATATGTAATAATAAAACATCCTCTTTGACAAAGTCAATAAAGCATTATATAAATGTATAAATTAACAAAATTTTCTCTTTACAAAAGCAAATGAACTATTGTATACTTATATTCAATATATTTAAAAGGCAATGAAGGGAACAGTAAATATTTTCTAAAAAGCACAGCGAACCGAGGACAGTGAAAGCTCGGCCCCAGTAAGAAAATATTAAATATCCTCCCCGAGCTTCAGACCGAAAATTTTTTCAAAAGTAGGATCTGACGGTTTTCCGCCGTTAACAGGAACGCATATGTCGGTATGTCGTATCAGGTGGTATTGCGAAAGTATAAGCTTTCGTCCTGTTATGGGGCGAAGGCTTTTTTATTTGCGGCCATTCCCCGAAGGATAATCCGGCAAAAGCGAGAAGGGCCCCTATACCATTTGACCTTTTATTTATTTTTATTTACAGATAGCCTTAAGGAGGTATGATTATGAAGATTGAATTGATGGATACTACTCTTAGAGATGGGGAGCAAACCCCGGGAGTAGCTTTTTCCGAAAACGAAAAGGTTAGTATTGCCAAAATGCTTCTTGAAGAGGTACGGGTAGACAGAATAGAGATTGCCTCGGCCAGAATTTCTCAGGGGGAGTTGGAATCGGTAAAAAAAATAATGTCATGGTGTAAAGAGAAAAACTACCTTGACAGGGTTGAAGTCCTGGGCTTTGTTGACGGAACAAAATCAGTCGACTGGGTGATAAGTACAGGCGCAAAGGTTTTAAATCTCTTGTGCAAAGGTTCTTTGAATCATGTTAACAACCAGCTTAAAAAGACTCCTGATGAACATATTTCCGATATAAAGTCGGTCATATCATATGCACAGAGAAACGGCTTAAGTATAAATGTGTATCTGGAGGACTGGTCAAACGGAATAAGCGATTCTCCTGAATATGTTTTCAAAATAATAGATTCAATTAAAGATGACGGCATCATGAGATTTATGCTGCCCGACACACTTGGTATACTGACACCGGACAAAACTTACGAGTTCTGTATGCTGATGAAAAACAGGTACCCTGAAATCAAATTTGATTTCCATGCCCATAACGACTATGATTTAGCTGCTGCTAACACATTTATGGCTGTAAAGGCAGGGTTTTCCGGCGTTCACACAACTGTAAACGGATTGGGCGAAAGAGCCGGCAACCCTGCACTTTCAAGTGTAGTTGCCGTAATAAAAGATCATCACAATGATATATCCATAAACGTTGATGAATCAAAGCTCAGCAAAATAAGCAAAATTGTAGAATCTTTTTCAGGTATCAGGGTTCCTGAGAACAAGCCGGTTATCGGAGACAATGTATTTACCCAAACTTGCGGAGTACACGCAGACGGAGATAATAAAGGCAACCTGTATCAAAATGCGCTTATACCTGAAAGATTCGGTCGCTTAAGAAAGTATGCACTCGGTAAGACTTCAGGAAAGGCAAGCATACAAAAAAACCTTGAGGAACTGGGTATCGTTCTGGATAAGGAATCGATAGACAAAGTAACTGCAAGAATTGTGCAGTTGGGTGATAAAAAAGAAAGCATAACTACTGAAGACTTGCCATACATCATCTCCGATGTTCTCGGAAGCAAGTTTATAAACGAAAAAATACAGGTCAGGAATTACTATATCTGCCATGCACAGGATTTACGCCCTGTAGCAACTTTAAGTATCGAAATTGACGGTATGGTATACGAGGAAACGGCAACCGGGTCCGGACAATATGACGCTTTTATGAAAGCCCTCACAAAGATATACAATAAGCTGGATAAAACGCTCCCTGCCCTTACCGATTATATAGTAACCATTCCTCCCGGAGGAAACACAAACGCTCTGGTTGAAACGGTTATTACATGGCAAAACTCAAAGGAGTTTAAAACAAGGGGTTTGGATTCCGACCAGACGGCATCTGCCATTAAAGCTACCGTAAGGATGCTTAATTATATCGAAAACGAAATTACAGATTTTGAGAGTTAACGTAGTTACTGTAGTAGAAATATACTTCATATTTATTTGCCGCTAAACAAAATGAATTTCAAGAATTTATTTTGTTTAGCACACTGGTTATCCAAAAGTGTAATAGAAATGCCTGTTATTATACTTTTATTAGCGGCCATTTCCCGAATGGAAATTCGGCAAATGGCAAGTTGGCTTACGAACAGCCCCGGAGCTTTTATTTTATCTTGTGCATAAGTTTCCGTGGAATCAATCTCAGAACCTTTTGCGGCATTACATCCAATTCTTCTCTGGATATGCCTTTTAACAACACAAGCAGTATGAAATAGGAAGCCGCACCCACAAATATCGACGCAAAAGCAGCCACGGCATTTACAAAATAACTGCTCGGGATAAAAAACAGTACCAGGGAAATCACTTTGTACATTATCAGGACCGCTAGCCCCATAAGTACTGAAGAAACCAAGGGTTTAAGCAGAAGGTTGGCTATATTGAGCTTTACCTTGAGAAATTTTTTCATAGTAATATAGTTTAGTGTTATGGGTATTAAGTAGCCGATTATGCTGCCTATAATTGCACCGGAAATATTTATGCCCGGAATCGCAATCAAAAAATAGTTGGTCACGATTTTTCCGATTATACCAAATATTAGGTATGGAGTAACAATATAAAGCTTACCTGCGCCCTGTAAAATAGATGTCTGTATCTGTACAACAGACATCAGAACCAGCACCACGGCCCCGTATTTCATCAGGTATGCACCTTCTCCATACTTCAAAAGCTCAAATATCGGTGTACTCAGAACCGTAAAGCCTACAGCCGAAGGAATGGATATTAAAAAGCACAGTTTGAAAGCAAAATTAACTTTTTCCTGAATCTGTCTTTTGTCGCTTAAAGCCATTGCTGCTGATATTGCCGGCAGTATGGCAGTTGCAAGAGCTACAGTAATAGCAATTGGAGCATTTAAAAGCTGTTGATACTTATATAAGTGGCTGTACAGCTCGTTAGCCACTCTATCTGCATAGCCGGCAGCTAATAGCCTGCTCTTTGTATTCCACAAATCCACCAAATTCCCGGCATACTGCATTCCTACAGAAAGAGTTATAGGTACACTGTAATTAATAATTTTTTTTACCAGCTGTTTATATGTAAACCTTTTAACCCTCACCATGCTTTCCGTTCTCGGTATCTTATACCCATCACTCTTTATATGAAAACCAACCAGAAAAGCAGCCGAAACGAGCGCTCCCAGCGAAGTAGCGAGAGTTCCGCCAGCGCAGGCCTCTTTAAGACCAACTCTTATCAATAATGCTGCAAATATAATAGTAAACACTGCGTTAACAATTTGTTCAATGATTTGGGACACTGCTGTAGGTGTCATGTTGCCTCTTCCTTGAAAATACCCCCTGTATGAAGAAGCAACTGCCGTAAAAAGCATTGAAGGAGCCAACGCAAGTATTGCAAGAGCCGAATCATCAAAGCGCAGTATTTTCGCTATGGGCGTTGAGAGTACGAACATTAAAACGGACATTATAAGGCCAATGACGATAAGGAAGGAACGTGCTATTTTAAAGCTTCTTACAGCGTCCTTATAGTTACCCACTGCAATAAGCTCCGAAACCAGTTTGGATATGGCTACAGGTATTCCCGAGTTTGTCAAAACAAACACAAACACATATACCTGATAGGCGGCAACATATATGCCATTTCCGGCATCGCCTATTATGGCAAGTAAAAACGGCAGATACAGTAAAGAAACTACCTTTACAATAATACCAGCCGCAGATAAAACAGCAAAACCTTTTGCAACCGACTGTTCTTTCATTACCTTCTCCTTTATTACAGGCAAAATATAAATAACTATAATGAATCTATGCCAACGTCTTAATAATAAAACAAATTTAAAAAAAAGTGAACTCTTTTAATTATTAATCGGTGTTATTTAAAATCTTTTATCGCTCTAATATCCATCCTTCCCAGTTTTAACCTGTACAAACCGGATTTTTAAGGTTATATTAAGTAAATAATACTTCTTAAAGGAGATAACAATTTTATGCAAATGAGCAAATTACATAGATGGCTTATTTTATTCAATATATCCATATCGATATTCATGGCAACCCTGGATGGAAGTATTGTAAACATTGCGCTTCCGATCATGTCTGAGGAACTGTCGGTAAATATCGGGGCAATTCAGTGGGTTGTTACATCATATTTATTATCTATTTCGGTGCTTCTTCTTATTTGGGGAAAAATATCGGATTTATATGGCAAGAAAATGATATTTGCTTCCGGCTTTATTATATTTACAATCGGCTCGGCGCTATGTGGTATGTCTTCAAGCCTTGGAATGCTGGTTTTTTCACGTATTGTACAGGCAGTGGGCGCCTCAGCTACAATGGCCCTCGGTCAAGGTATAATCACTTCAATCTTTCCGCCAAATGAAAGAGGCAGAGCTTTAGGCATCACCGGAGCTGCTGTGGCGATAGGGAGCCTTGTCGGGCCAAGTCTTGGCGGTGTACTGGTTCATGCCTCAGGCTGGAAATCCATATTCTTTATAAATATACCGATTGGGATTATCGGTACAATTCTCACATTTTTAATAATCCCCTCTATCCACAAGGCTCCAACATCTACAAAGTTTGATTTTAAAGGTTCTGTAAT
>JAEZNF010000540.1 GCA_023441845.1 Bacillota bacterium
ACCATAGACAGGATAACACTTACTAAAATCCATGTGTATGCTTGCCACAGAACCCTCGTTTTTATCAATTCGGATTTGTTGGCAGACAAACCTTTAATGGGCAGAGCCATTGTCTTATAAAGGAAATCAAAACAATCCTTCGGAACATTTAAAGCAATGATCAGCACTATCAAAATAGCCCAGGGTGAAAGCGCTTTCCATAGAGGATATTTCTTTTCATATTCAATTTCTTCCTTTGTTAGCCTGCTCCTGTCAATAACTTTCTTACCTGTTACAATAAGGTATATGACCATTGTTATGATTACTGCTATACCGCAAAATACGCCGGTAAGTGTAACAAGGTTATCGAACTTGTTTGAAAAGAACGATACAATTCCTATAACAAATCCGGTTATAAGGCATGGCAACCAACCCTTTTTTATTGCATCCCATTTGCCTACAATCCAGAGCATACAAAAACCGATCATAGTTGAGACTACCGGCAGGAACATGAAGAAAATACCGCCTATCTGCGACAATGAAAGCTCAGGTCCTAAATTGTTCTGCTTGATAAAACCGTTTGCCATATCGTAGAAAACAACTACGGGGGCACCCAGTAAAGCATATGTACATAATGAGTCATAGCCTATTGACGGAAGAGCTATTGCTACATATGTAGAATATCCCATCGCTATAAGCAAGGGTGGAAGAAGCGATACCGGGGTTGCTCCAACCGCTACCATCAACGTACCGAAACCTATATTGATCATCATGATCTGCACTGCTTTGTTTTCACTCGAAATAGTCTTAATAAAAATAATTACCCTTTTAAGTGCACCTGTTTTCTCCATAAAGGCCATCTGTAATAAAGATGTTGCCACTATAAGGGAAACCGGGAATGATTTTACAAGCCCTGCTAAAGTTGAACGAAAGATTACCTCAAGAGATGTTTTGAAGAATATAACCGCAACTACCGAAATTACCAGCCAACCCACAATTCCGCTTATATCTGCCGGTTTCTTTAAGATTATAAGCATACATAATATTACCGCAATTGGTAATACCGTTAATAATAGAGACTCCCATTGTCCCATGTCCTACCATCCTTCCAGAATATTAAATTTCAATACCTACCATACTCCCCGCCTATGCGAATTATATAAGGAAATTGATCAGTATTATTGTATATTAAAAAAAGCAAAAAATAAAGAAAAATTTTTCTTTTCCAAACCGCCCTAATAGCCTCGATAAAGATTGTCGCAAAGCATTTCGGATGCACTTCTTCAAGCTATCCGCAATTGAAATAGACATACATATTAAATAGTTATATTTACAAACGGGACTGTTGCACAACTTTCGGGTGAAAGTCCCTTTGCAGCAGTCCCGTTTTGCCTTAAAACAGGAAATTACCGAAACCCACAAGAGATAAATTCATTAGTATTACTGATATTATCATTGATTTATTCAAATTATAGTATTGAATTTTGCTGCAATACGCATTATATCAACCATATTTATAGCACCATCGCTATTCAAATCGTATTCACTAACATATCTTGAATCACCCTTTGTACTGTTAAACGCACGTGCTACTATCATTATATCAGACATATTGACCACTCCGTCATGATTTACATCGATAGTAATTACCGGTGTTGGTGTATTCTTTGGTGTTGTTGTTGGTGTAGGTATTGCTGTATCTTTCTTAAAAACTGCAGTTATGCTGATATTTCCTGTATGTGTAAAGGTTACAGTATCCGAACTTCCTGTAACACCTTCCCAGTGATCAAACACATAACCTTTTTGAGGTACTGCACTTACAGTCACCGGTATGCCTGTGAAGTAATTACCGGTCCATGAATTTGGATCTGTAACACCTGGAGTATTTGAATTTATGTCTGTTGTATTTATTCTAACATATCCTTTAGTCGAATCTGTTTTCAGAGTAATATCAGCAGTTCCCTTAACACCATTACTGCTGAATTTGTTTATTATAAACTGTTTCGCAATTGTTGGACGGTTTTTGGCAAAATCCTTACAAGCCTGAACATTCTCATACCATGTTGAAGTATCCTCTTTAGTTCCTCCGAAACCACCGCCAAAACCTCCTCCCGGATTCGTTGTACCCCCACCGGTTGGAGGAGTCAATCTTATATACTGCCAACGTTCGGAATGTTCTACCACTTCAGGAGAAAAAGCATTTTCGAATTCACTAATAACCTTAATTACCCGTTCAGGAACAAAAGATGTATTTAACTGATCTGCAAAACAGTTTATGAATTGATTTCTGAATTCCGTGTTCTGAAGCAGTGTTCTAAAAAGGAATGTAGTCTCTTGAGAATTAGACCATCCTTCTGCTACTTCACCGGTTGCATATTTCAATGTGTCATGTGTCGCAGGTTTACTATATAACCCAAAGCCAAAATCAGTATCTTTTAGTATCCATCTCCATCTGCCGTCCTGACCATAGGGAGCTTCAGGATGGTACTTCCCGTCTTCGGTTTTGTACCTCCAAAAAGCCATGTTGTTTCCAGGCCAATCTGTGTTGTCAAAGAAAATTTCTGCAACATAATAATTAATATAGTTTTCTATATCAATTTTTGTTTTAATATAGTCATAGGTACTTTGTTGTGTTATGGAATTTGATTTAAGGTAGTTAATAACTTCATTATTATATGCAGTTAAATCTTCAGATGTACTTTCACCACCCCCAAATCCGCCGCCAAATCCAAGCGTTTGAGAAATATCGGTAATTACGACCTTATCATCATCAAGATTGTAGTGTGATTTAAAATAATCTTTATCAAAACGTTCACGAATATAATATACGCCCCAATACTCCCCGTCTAAGAACAGTATAGCAGGTCTTGCCGATTGGGTATCCAAACCTTTTACATGAGATACCAGACTTTGCGCCATTTCATCTCTCATATATCCAAAAGCCCAGTCATTACCTGCATTTCTTAATATCAAACGTTCAAAACTTTTCAAACTCTTTCCATTGCCGTTTTTAGTGAGTCCCGGGAAGATTTCGTATTTAATTTCACCCATATCACCATACTCTCCGTCAGCATATATCCTGAATGACTTCTGTGGATATTTTCTGGTATATGCTCCATTTATCCTGAGACCGATATTTTGTGAAAACCCAAGAGTACCGCCTTTTTCAAAGAATTCAATATGTGCAGGTCTTTCCCATTCGTCACCGGTCTTTTCACAATTTTTACTCATATAAATCCCTGTGGCAGGATCAAATAAATTTTTATAGTCAGTTACAACCGAAACTATAGGCAACGAATATTTTGACTTCATTCCAGGGTCTACAAAGTATGAATGTGTCACAATATTGCTCTTTTTTCCATCACCGCTTATAACAACTGCTTTCAAGGTAGTACATTTGAAAACCTCACCATTTGGTGCTCTCCATGGATTCTGATAATCGGCAGATACATCCTGAACCATAGAAAGTACATTTGGCTCTCCTGCTCTGCTTTTAATTCTAATGCTGCCGTTGTACTGAGTAGTTCCGGCAGCTCCGGGAACAGGATCTGAACAATCGGTTGTATAATAAATTTTAGCTTGCGGGTCTTCTGATGTAAGCTTTAAATCAAAGGCTTCGGTATATAATCCGCCTGCTTTAGAAAAAACAGGTTCTTTAACAATTGTGATACCATTTGCATTTGCCGCTAATGGCGTTGATTTTGTAAACACCTTGTATTGCGAGGAACCATCCGTCATGCGTCCGAAAGACTGATCTTCCCCAAGGCTTGAGTATGTAACCGAATCAACAACTGTACCATTAGGTGCCTTCAATTCAACCTTCTCACCTGCCGAACTCAATTTGAAGTTTGCATGAAGCTGTCCATCTTTTGCCACTTTATTCTTATCGGAAGCCCAAATAAGCAAATATCCATTTGCTCTAACACTTCCTTGCGGAATTGTCCATGTTGCTCCCGAATCAGATATAGTATAACCTTTCAAGTCAATCGCTTGTGAACCGGGATTATAGATTTCTATCCAATCTGAATATGCTCCTCCTTTACTTCCGTCAGTCGGATCATCTACATCACCATCCCTAATAGTTTTAGAATTGGATGCCATAATTTCATTGATAAATATGTTCTGTCCTTCTGCTGATGCAACTAAAAAATTTGTTGGCAGCATTACGGACAATAACATGCTAATAGAAAAAATGACCGCTAAAATTTTTCTCACAATACCCCTCCTCATAAAAATAAAATATATTTTTTGTAAACAATATTATATAATACGGTTCAACGACAAATTTTGTGGCGCATTAATAATTTTCGCCATTTCATTTCCAAATTCAAAACATGTAAAAAAGGCGGTGAAAATGTATTTTTTGCACAAGTATATTTTTACAATGCCAATAAATTGTTGCTGTTTTGAAAAGTGTCCTTTTGTGATAAAATAAAAATATAAAGCATAAGAAGAATGGCGATGGATATTGCCCAATATAGATTGAGATGATATGTATGAAAAACAAAACCTTTAAATTCAATAATATTTCCGGGCTAATAGAGCGAGATGGGGATATTAAAATTCTTACAGGTTTCTTAAATAAGTTACATACCGAAAAATGTGGGATATTTAGAATTGTTGCTACTCATGGTTCCGGAGCAACAAGCTTTCTAAACATAGCTTCCTCTATTGCCCAGAAGCATAATTATGAAGTTATTAGCATAAATGAATGTGGTTTTTATAAATCAAAAGCCTGTAATATTAATGACTTTCAAAATTTAGAAAGTTGTTTACAAGAAAAAATAAATAATAAAAAAAATGGACAAATTATTATAATTGATGGCATTGATCTGATGGATAAAGAAATTCCAAGTATTCTGGAAAAACTATTATCTAAAGAAAACACTCTTGTTACAGCTCTGATTTATTCAACAACATCAAATCTAACTACTAATATTGACTATGTTGATGTCCCGGTTTATAAGACCATATTCCTGAAGCCTCTGTCACCAAAAGGGCTGCATCAGCTGCTAGAGACCGTACTTTCATGGCACAAGCC
Organism: Bacillota bacterium; assembly: GCA_023441845.1. Classification (GTDB taxonomy): domain Bacteria; phylum Bacillota; class Clostridia; order Acetivibrionales; family DSM-2933; genus JAEZNF01. Next base: position 5,021 of record JAEZNF010000540.1, read on the forward strand.
TCCGAAGTCTTTACTTGAATACCTATATAACAAGACTCAGGGTTTGCCCAAATATATAGAATCTGAAATTGAATTTCTGATTAAAAAAGAAATAATAATTTATGATAATCAAAACGGTTGGAGTGCTGATGAAGAACATTTGTCAACCCTTCTAAATAAGAACGGATACAAGAATTATGATTTTTCAAGAAATAATTTACCTGCCGAGGCG
>JAEZNF010000587.1 GCA_023441845.1 Bacillota bacterium
CTAAAAAAGGCAGGAAGTATCTGGGCTGCGAAAATAACCCTACATGCAATTTTATGACATGGGATAAACCGGCCGGGGAGAATTGCCCGAAGTGCAATAACTTTCTTGTAAAACATTTTTCCGGAAAGAAGGAAGTTTTAAAGTGTAGCAGCGATGCTTGTGATTACCAGCAGGAAAAGTAATTTTTAAGGAAGAGCTTATCAATATACAATAAAGAGGAAAATGACGATGCTTGATCATATTACTATAATCGGTGCAGGTTTGGCCGGCAGTGAAGCTGCATGGCAGGTTGCAAAAAGAGGAATAAAAGTTAAACTGTACGAAATGAAGCCGAAAAAATTCTCACCTGCCCACCATCTTGATACTTTTGCCGAATTGGTGTGCAGCAATTCGCTTCGCTCGGCGCAGTTGGAAAATGCAGTCGGACTTTTAAAGGAAGAAATGCGTATTCTTGACTCGTTGATAATGAAGTGTGCGGACAATACCAGCGTTCCTGCCGGGGGAGCCCTTGCTGTGGACAGAAACAAGTTTTCCGAGGCTGTAACCGATGCTTTGAAAAGCAATAGTAATATAGATATTATAAATGAAGAAGTAACTTCCATTGATGAAGATGCTATAACTGTGGTGGCTTCGGGGCCTCTTACGTCCGAAGCACTGTCTTTATATATAGGAGAGCTTATTGGCAATAAGTATCTTTATTTTTTTGATGCCGCCGCTCCTATTGTATCATATGATTCAATCGACATGAGCAGGGCTTTCAAAGCTGCCCGCTACGGAAAAGGCTCGGATGATTATATAAACTGCCCTATGGAAAAGGAAGAATATGAACTTTTCTGGAATGAACTCATTAATGCCGAAATGGCAGAAGTTAAGGATTTTGACAGGGAAGTTGTTTTTGAAGGATGTATGCCTGTCGAAACTATGGCAAAAAGAGGCAAGGACACTCTGCGGTTTGGCCCTTTAAAACCGGTAGGGCTGGCTGACCCGAGGACGGGAAGAGAGCCATATGCCGTTGTACAGCTCAGGCAGGATAACAGTGAAGGCACTCTGTTTAATATAGTAGGTTTTCAGACACGTCTTAAGTGGCCCGAGCAGAAAAGGGTTTTTGGGTTGATACCGGGTCTTAATAATGCCGAGTTTGTAAGGTACGGTGTCATGCATAGAAACACCTTTATCAATTCTCCGGGCAAGCTTGATGCTACTTATAATTTGAAGGACAGGCCAAATATTTTTTTTGCAGGACAAATAACCGGGGTTGAAGGCTATATTGAATCGGCATCATCGGGACTTGTTGCAGGCATTAATGCTGCTTTGAGGTTTTACGGCAAGGATTATGAGGTTTTTCCGTCAACAACGGCGATAGGTGCCTTGGGTAATTATATATCCAATCCGGCTGTAAAGGATTTTCAGCCCATGAATATAAACTTCGGGTTGATGGAAGGACTTGACGTTAGAATAAAAGACAAAAGAAAGAAAAATTTTGAAATTGCTCAAAGATCTTTAAATGTACTGAAACAAATGTATTGTGGAATTGATTCTAAATTTGGAACATCTTTTAACGAATAATATGGGTTGAATTTGTTGAAAAATTATGTTAATATGTATTTGCGTCACTTTTAATAAAGTGATTTTTTGTTTATTTTTGACATATCTTTTTTAAAAATTTTATTAAATAAATCTTTTAATTCTGCCGATATATAATTGCGAAACGCTATGATTAAGGTATAAATTATTATAATACAATTTGTAGAATTGTTAACACAGTATTTTTGCCTGAAAAGAGGAGGCGTAACCTATGATACAAGGGTTATTCGGCAGTACCAAGGTTCTAGAAAAGGCTCTTGACGGTTCTTGGCTTAGAGGTGAAGCTATTTCACAGAATATCGCCAACGTTGACACGCCCAATTACAAAAAGAAAACAGTATCTTTTGAGCAGGTTCTTGGGGATGCGTTGGACGGAAGCAGCTTCAAAGGATTTCGTACCGATAAAAGGCATATTCCTATTGGGGCAACCGATATCGACAGTGCAGATATCAAAGTTACCCAGGACAACAGTTCTTTGAGCATGCGTCTTGACGGAAATAATGTTGATGTTGACAGCGAAATGGCGCTGATGGCAAAAAACAACATTATGTATAATACACTGATACAGAAAGTTTCCGGAGAATTCCGCAAATTGAAATCGGCTATATCCGAGGGGAGGAGATAATAGATGGGATATTTCAGTGCTCTTGATGTAAGTGCTTCGGGGCTTACTGCTCAGAGGCTTAGAATGGACACTATTTCTCAGAACATTGCAAATGCGAATACTACCAGAACCGAAAATGGAACTCCTTATAGAAGGAAAGTTGTGGAGTTTGAGGAGAAATCTCCTTCCACACCCTTTTCTCAATATTTGTCGGAAAGCTCCCGCGATAGAATTGCCGGAAACGGTGTACGGGTTTCACGGATAGTGGAAGACCAATCGGACTTCAGGAAGGTTTATGACCCCGGACATCCCGATGCCGATGTGGACGGTTATGTCCATATGCCAAATGTGGATATTTTAACTGAAATGGTAAATATGATATCTGCGACACGCTCATATGAAGCTAATGTAACTGCTATAAATACTACAAAAGGTATGGCGGTTAAAGCTCTGGAAATCGGTAAATAAAAGTCTCGAGGCCATCGAGGCCCAGGTCGCATGGGCGAGCAGTGAAGCAAAGCGTAACGACCAGCCCCTCGACTTTGCCGGATTTCTCTTCGAGAAATGGACACTAATAATAGGGCTTTAAAATCGTAGAAGGAGGCTTATATGCCAGTAAACTCTATTGAAACTATTAAAAGCTTTAGTCCTGTTTCATTCAATAAAACCGAGCAAGAAACCCAAGGTTTGGATTTTTCAAAATTTCTTAACGATGCCATAAACAAGGTCAATGATTTACAGCTTGAATCTGCGGAACTGGCAAATGAATTTGCAATAGGAAAGACCGACAATATTCACGAGGTTTTGATAGCAGGGGAAAAAGCTGATATTGCACTTCAACTTACAATGCAAATCAGGACTAAAATTCTGGATGCTTACAGTGAAATAATGAGAATGCAAATTTAATACCATTAATTTTAATTTTTGGAATAGTATAAGGACTTTACCTTGAAGGAGAAAATTAAATCGTTTGTCAACGGATTGTAAACTTTTCACGGAAGAAGAGACTCTTTAAATA
>JAEZNF010000592.1 GCA_023441845.1 Bacillota bacterium
AGTGTATTCGTGCGTTACTACGTCAATATCCGTTCCCCAGTTCTGAGTGTAAGTCCCGTCGCCGATTCCGAATACGAGTCTATAATTAGATGCACTGGCTATATTAGGGCCGCCGGTTCTCATACTCATTGAAAGTCCAATCTTTATAGGTTCGTTGCTTCCGTAAAAGTTCCATCCTAGACCGTTATATAAATCCCGTGCTTTACCCACGTTGTAAAGAAGAGCGGTACCCTCAGCATAATAATCTGTTGAATCAGCGTCAGCAATATCTGTCATGCTTGAACCAAAAATAATATTTCGATTCATATCATAAAAATATGTTTTTCCGTCTTTCTGTGCCATATTTACGCTGAATACATAATTTCCGAGTATATCACTTGATGTCTTGTAAAGTATCTGATTACGTACGACAAGAACATCGTTGTAAGGTGTATAATCTGATGTGGCATTTGCTGTGAATACGGTTGCCTGCAATGAGATCAAGGTGCTTACAGCTATTGCAGCAGCAGCAATAGCTCTTTTTAAATTTCTTTTCATTTAACCACTCCTTCGAATTAGTTTTTTGTTATATAAATAAAGTATATAGTAGGAAAATCATACCATTATGCAAGAGATTCGGCAAGTCAAAAATTACTGTTAGTTATCTGTTTTTGCTAAATTTGTTTTTTTTAAATAATGACATACGTCCTGATTTATAGTATGTATATGTTTATATCAATAAGCTGTTGATTGGGATATTCCAACAGCATTGCAGATGGTCGTTATTCCTTTTCTCACCACATTTAATCGAAGTCGAACACTTTTTGGCTACCGATACCCGGAGCGCCGTTACAGCCATATAAAAAAGGCCTCCTCTTTGGGAAGCCTTTATGTATTTTCGGGTAACAAGTTCTGCTTGACTTATTTACAGGCTTTGTTGCGGTTTCTGCCCCTCTTATTATCCAGTGTAAAATAAATTGCATTAGAAAATGTCTGCATTTTTATAATGGATGGAAATTATAATGGTTGCTAGCTTTTTAGATAGTATCTACTTTTCGGTATCTGCTAATGTGTATAACCGATTATAATCCTTCCTTCCGGGCCTATAATTACAACTTTATCACCATCCCATAAAGTACCATTAAGTGTACTGATACAATATGGACCACCGTCATAACCGGGCTCGCAGTAATTCCAGTCAATCCCATTATTCGATGTGATAATATACCCTATTCCATCTGAACCTATAAATTGATTTCCGTTCCAGATTATGTTCTCAAACACATGAGCTTTATCCAAAACCCGGTGCTCCCAATGAAGACCATCCCTGGACTTAACAGTGTAACTTGTAAGATAGCCATTGATTGTTTTATTACCCAATATTACAAAACTCTCACCATCCCAATGGACGCATTCTGCTGAATACAGTTCCGTTATCTCTCTCATATCCCAACTTTTAAAATCTTTCGTTATAAAAACTGCGTTACCTAATCCAGTCAACACAAATAACTCTTCATTCCAGGCTATACTATTTATTTGATAAGTTTTCGGCAGCTTATAGTTTTCCCAGGTGATTCCGTCATCTGATATGAATATCTCGCCATTTCCACATGCAATATACTTCTTTCCGGTCCATACAATTTTTTCGCAATCCATAATCAACGTAGAACCTGATTTTGTCCATTGAATTCCATTTGCAGAGCTCAGCACATCACCTTTGAAATAATCAATAGCAATAAATTTATTGTCTCCCCTAACAATGGCAGCGGCTGAAAAGTCAATTTTCATGTCTGTCTTTTCCCAGTTTATAGCATCGGTTGAAGTAATTATTTCTCCGTCATCATTATAAGCTATATATTGTCTCCCATTATATAAGATTGTATCTAATTCATAAAAAAAGCTTTTATTATCATATTTTAGTACTGGCACCGGACTGACCAATTTATCGGGAATTATATAATCAGTCTGAGTTTCCCAATTAGTCCCATCCTTTGAAGTTATAACAGTTTTATGCTCATCTTCGGCAGCAAACATAGATCCATCCCAAATAACTCTTTTAAGAGTATGACTTGTGGGAGCAAGCTGTGGCTGCCAGTTTGTTAGATCTTCTGAGATCATTATAGCGCCATCTTTTCCAACTGCTACATACTCACTGCCGTTATATACAATTGAGTATAATAGTTTGCCATTTTCATACAAATTATCACTCCATGTAATTCCGTTTTCAGAAGTCAAAACCATACCATATGTTGTATAGTTTCCTATACTAACAAACCTTCTTCCGTCCCATATGATATCGTCAAGACCTACTATCGGTTTAAAATATCCGTCAAATGCATATGAAGACCACGATATGCCATCCTTGGAATAAAGCAGTGTTCCACTGTGTCCAATAACGACAAATATTTCCCCATTACAAGCAACTTTACATAAACACTCCGATGCTCCTGAGTCCTGTTTTGACCATTCTTCTCCATCGGCTGAAGTATATATATTTCCATTTGTTCCGACTGCTACATATATTTTGCCATTATAA
>JAEZNF010000013.1 GCA_023441845.1 Bacillota bacterium
GTATAAGGGCTGTAACACTTAATAGAATTCCGGAAAAAGCCTTTTTTACATAGGCATTTTCGGTATAGTTCCAAAAAAACGTTGTTATAACCAATATAAGAGTAAAGACAGGTATCAGGCTTGCTGCAGTTGCGACAGCCGAGCCTTTAAAGCCACATACTTTATAACCTATCATTGTTGAAGAATTTACAAATATAGCTCCGGGAAAAGTCTGAGATATTGCCATGATATCAAGCAATTCTTCCTTTGTAAGCCACTTTCTGCGCTCGACAGCCTCAATTTGCAGCAGAGGGATAATTGCATATCCTCCACCAAAGCATATACACCCAAGTTTGAAAAAAGTCACGAACAATTGGACTAACAGTTTAATACTCATAAATATGCACCCTGAATAAAAAATGTATTTGAGGCAGCATTGAATTAAATTATTGCACTCTACCTTATGATATCAGAAGATTCGTAATTTATTCAATACGAGATATGTTAAAAATGTTTCAAAAGACTTTATTATTTGTTATTCTTTTTATATAAATTAATCATAATAATTATAGGGGTTCTTTATACGGTATTCGTTGAGTATTATTTCATTTTATAGTATATTAATGCATAGAGGTGAGGTTATATGTTATTGGTAGGGTTAAACGGAAGCCCAAATAAAGAGGGAAATACAAAGTTTTTATTAAGAAAGGTAATGGATAAGGCAGAAAGCCTGGGAGCGGAAACTGCGATAATTGAAGTGGATGAGGTGCTTGCAAAGGCAAAACACAGCTTTTGCAAAGTATGCAGCAATCCCTGCTCGGCAGTATGTTTCAGAGACACCGAGCTTGAAAGGGCATTTGAACTTTTGGTGAAGGCTGACGGTATAGTTTTTGGAAGTCCGGTGTATTTCGGCTCGATAACAGGCCAGTTAAAAGCGTTCTTTGACAAAACCAGATACTTAAGGAATAAAAAAGCTCTCTATAATAAGGTTGCGGCAGGTGTTACCGTTGCCACTTCAAAGTATGGCGGGCAGGAAACGACAATGAAGGCTCTTCATGACATTATGCTTGTCCACGGGATGATCATAGTTGCAGATGGGTTCGGCGAAGACGATTGCGGCCATCATGGAGTGTGTGCTCACAGGCCTGCATATGAGGACGAGTTCGCAATAAAAAGGGCAGAAATATTGGGGAAACGGCTTGTAGAGGTATGCAAAGCAACCGTAAACTTAAGGAAATAGATATACATTAGTATAAATTAATATTCGGAAGAAGGAAAATAATGTTACACGAATTCTCAAGAACTGAGCTGCTAATTGGCGCTGATGCTTTGGATAAGCTGTCCAAAAGTAAAGTTGCTGTTTTCGGCATAGGCGGAGTGGGTACATATGCCGTAGAAGGTTTGGTACGCGCAGGTGTCGGCAGGTTTGTACTGGTTGATGATGACTTAATATGCCTGACAAATCTGAACAGACAGCTTCATGCCACAAGAAAGACGGTAGGAAAGCCCAAAGTTGAAGTTATGAAGGAAAGAATACTGGATATAAACCCAAAAGCAGAGGTAGTCACTTTCAAGGAGTTTTATCTTCCGGAAAATTCGGATGAAATGATCGGGGATGACTATGATTACATTGTGGATGCCATAGATACAGTTACCGGGAAGATTGATCTGGTGGTAAAAGCCAAAGAAAAGGGCATTCCCATAATCAGCTGCATGGGGGCAGGCAATAAGCTTGATCCCACCAGGTTTGAAGTGGCCGATATTTACAGCACATCAGTGTGTCCGCTTTCGAGGGTTATGAGATATGAGCTTAGAAAAAGAGGGATAGATTCTTTAAAAGTGGTATATTCAAAAGAGGTACCGCAAAAACCTGTTGAAACCGAAGGGTCAAGCTGCAGTATGAACTGTGTATGCCCTAAGGGAACAGCAAGAAAATGCACTATACGTCATCAGATTCCGGGCAGCATATCTTTTGTGCCTTCGGTTGCGGGACTTATTATGGCAGGAGAAGTAGTAAAGGATATACTAGGCTATAAAAGGACACTTCAGGAAAAACTTGAGTTGTTTTAATCAATAAATAAGAGGATTTGATATAATATGTTTGAAAAGAGAATTAATATATTTACAGGCCATTTCGGCAGCGGCAAGACCGAAGTAGCCGTTAATACGGCAGTTCAGCTAAATGAAAAGGGCTGTAAAACAGCAATACTTGACTTTGATATAGTAAACCCATATTTTCGTACTGCCGATGTCAAAGAATTGCTTGCCCAAAAGGGCATATGGGTTATGACTACCACGTATGCCAATACAAACGTTGATGTGCCTGCAATTCCGGCGGAGGTAAGCACGCTGTTTGTAAATAAGGACTATAGGGTTGTTTTTGATGTTGGCGGCGACGATATCGGTGCCAGAGCTCTTTCAAGGTACAGGGAAGAAATACTGGACGACGATTATGAAATGTATTTTGTAATTAATATAAACAGGCCAATGACTGCTTCGGTTGAGAAAATTGAAGAGATGATCTGGGAGATTGAGCAGAGTTCGAGGCTCAAGGTCACCAGGCTGGTTAACAACACCAATGTGTTGTCGTATACAACAGGTGACGACATATTAAAGGGGCAGCAGATAATAAAGCAAGTGTCTCAGAAGCTCGGAATACCTGTTGGGTTTACGAGCGGCTTTGCCGGCCATATTGATAGCGTTAAGGATAGAATTGACGGTGAAATTCTATACCTTGTAAGACTGATAAAGCTGCCATGGGAAGGATAAGGGGATTGTATGGACCACCTTGATAGATAGTATTGGGGTGGTTTTTGTTTGCCGCTTTTATGGTGACGTAAAGCTTACATACTATGACTTTCTGGAGTATTCAAGAAACGGGGAATTAATAAAATTTATGTTTATGAGTATAATTGTATGGCGCATAGTACCATAATTGGAATGCGGGGTTGGTATAATTGTGATCTTTTCACATATGGCGGAATTGCTATCGGTAAATAAATTAACTCATACTTCGCAGTTTAAAAATTAATTCTAAACCTTGAAAAATCAATATAGTGACCATAAAGTTTATGTCAAAATTGACACTTTAGGAAGCATTTTTTCCTTAAAGTACTCTGGAAGTTTAGAAACAAAGGCATCAATCAGCAGATT
>JAEZNF010000030.1 GCA_023441845.1 Bacillota bacterium
ACTCAGTAGTCTCTTGACACCATTCATAATGAGTTATTTCATTATTTGTGAATTTTCTATGTAATGAATCACATATAGATAGATTATAGCCCAAAGATGACCATACTAATTGCCAAGTAGAATTTAATCTGCCTTTTTCGGTTAAGGTACCATCAAAATCAAAAATTACTGCTTTTGCATTTCTAGTTGGGCAAAAGTTACCAGCAGATTTATTTTGATAAAAGTGTTTAGCTTCTTTAGACACAAATTCGTCAGACAACTCTATATCACAATTTAGAGCCCTTTGTATCTTATTATAATTATTTATTGTGGTTTTATGAAACATAGGTTTATCATCAATCACTAAAAAGCATTCAAATTCCCTTAACTCTTTTTCAGAAATTCTCGTTTTGTTTGATAGATTCTTGAATGATATACACCTTTCATTCCTCATCATAAAAAAATTATAACCATTAATAGTAACATCATTTTTTGTAGCATTATAGTTTTTTGTTGTTCTTCTAAATCCTTGAATATTTGACGGCATATCTGTTTTAAAAAAACGGAAACAAAAATCAACTGCATTTTCTGCAGCAGATATCTGCTTCTGAGTTTTATTTTCGTTTTTATTTCCATCTGCAAAATCACATATTGCTTTAATTACTATCCAGTTATTGTTTTCCACTTTGTGTAAAACGGATGCCAATCCACCTGCTTCCATTTCACCACCAATTATATTTTTATTTTCACTATTTTGAAATGCTTTAATAAGAGAATCACGATATTCTTCATTATCGATTAATTCTTCCCCCGTTAGAAGAGTACCGCTAATAACCTTATACCTAGCACTCGTATATTGTAAGTTTTTAACCTGATTCAAAATAATTTGCCCAGGGGTCATTGTAATGTTCCTGTCGATATTTACTAATTTTCCATCAATACTTGTTGATTTACGCATGGAATGGTATGGCTGAATATCACAAGAAATCAATACATCACCATAATTTTGATTTGATTTATCTTTTCCATATGCGATTCCTAACATAATGACACAAACCGGATGTATTATATCATAAGCCTCCTGTATAGTTAGTGTAGAGGCATACGGTTTCATGCTTCCCTGTTGAGGACAATGTGTATGTGCAATTAAATAACTTCCCAAATATCCGATTGTAAACACCAACGTTTTGCTTACAAATCTAGTAATACTATTTTTATATAATGGTTCTATCTTACTTTCTAATGCTTTCTTTTCATGTTCATTAGCGGTAATAAACAGAAATTGAATTTCAAGTTTTTTTAATGACTTCATATCTAGATTTTTCACATCCACATTATCTCCTCCTAATTTATATAATATCCAACATAATCTTACCGCTTTTACCTACATATTGTCACCATATATTTTTACTTTTTATAATTTTTAAGTTACCCAATTTACCCAATAATAACTTAAGATGTGTTCTTGGAATTAGTATTGAAGGAAATAAAGACATTCTTGGGATATGGATAAGTGAGAATGAGTCCTCTAAATTCTGGCCTGGAGTTATGACCGTATTGGAATTGAAAGGTAAGCACGTAATCATAAACTTACAGTGACATAAAATGCCATGCTTTGCCAGTAAGGCTTTAGCAGTATATTACAAACCAAATTATTGTCAGTTTAAATATTATTGGATATAATTAGCTTGTTAATAAGATACTTACTTTAGGATGTTGAGAAATAGGTTAAAGGTTATAATGTAAGCGGTTCATTTTGTTCAAGTATTTATATAGATAGAAAATATGTTTTGCGGGGAGATTTTATAATGAGTGATAAGAATGCAATTCAGGAAAAAGAAGTCTTAGACATTGCATGGAAGTATTTTCAGCAACATTCTCAACAAAGAATATCATATTTTAATTTTTTTGTAGTTTTCTCAGGCGTGATGACAACTGCATTACTCACAACTTTCCAGGAAAAATTCGAGGCACATATAGTTGGTTTGGGAATTGGTATTATACAATCATTAATAGCGTTTACTTTTTGGAAGATAGATGAAAGAAATAAGTTTCTTACAAAACTTGCGGAAGATACGATTAAAGAAATTGAGTCGAGGTACTCGTTTGATGATGACGATTTGTGTGTAGAAAAAATTAAATTATTTTCTAGAGAAGAGCTTTTAACAAGTGAGTTGAAAGAGTGTCAGAAAAGTAAGGTATTCTTCTTGAGACAATTTAGCCATTCAAAATCATATAGATTATTTTTTGTTGCATTCTTTATAGCTGGCTTAATTGGGGCAGGGTCCTCAATATTCTATCATTCTATAGCCAAAAGAAATATATCAACTATGAAAAACCAGAATACACCGATTATTATAGTCAAAGACAGTGACAAGTTTGGTGAAATAAATAAGAGGTTAGATGAAATTAAACTTCAGATAAATGATTTGAAAAATAGGATAGAAGAGAATGAATGTAAAATAAAACAAAATGCGAATATACCATAGAGTATTGGACACGTCTTATTTAAGGGGCTGCAGGGGTAGCAACTATAACCAATACAGGATCATTAGGAGAGCTGGAAAACCACAACATGCAACATAGATGAATTATTAAAAATACAATCCCAATTGGGGAAACTTGATACCATCGAAAATACATTGAATGCACGGTCAAAAAAATGAATTCGTCTACGCTGCTGAAGCTTTGGATTCAAAGTGAGCAATACGAAAAAGAACAAAAGACCATTACAAACTGGAGGAAAATATTAAACTTCTTCAGGTTTGGAATATATAATCAAGACTTTTATCAAAATGCTCTTGAGCGAATAGCTGCAATTTGCCAAAAGCATTACTATGAAGCTGCCCAAATAGAGCTGCAAAAGCAAATATCCGAACTGGAACAAAAATTATCCGCATATTCTTTTGATCATAAAATGAAAGAGTACGCCGAACTTTCCATGCGCCTTTTCAAATCCGATATCGGCAAAAAATATACGTCCACCGGCAAACGGCGAACATATGGGATGGATGATTTATGGAAGGATTCGGAGCAATTTATTTCCGATTATCCGGTTATTCTGAGCACAACATATTCTCTTCGCAGCAGTTTGTCAAGCAGGTTTATATATGATTATGTTATTGTGGACGAGGCATCCCAGGTGGATTTGGCAACCGGTGCACTTGCCTTTTCATGCGCTAAAAAAGCGATAATCGTAGGGGATTTGAAGCAACTTCCCAATGTTGTGAAGGATGATATGAAGAAAGAAACCGACAGCATTTTTGAGCGTTTTTCAATATCTGAAGCCTACCGTTTTTCAAATCATAGCCTATTGTCTTCTGTTACCGAGCTGTTTGAAAATGTGCCGCGCGTCATGCTGAAAGAACATTACCGCTGCCATCCGAAAATTATTGAATTCTGCAACAAAAAATTTTACAATGACCAGCTAGTAATTCTTACAACTCCGAAAACTGACAAGCAGCCGCTTGTTGTCTATAAAACTGTTGAAGGCAACCACGCAAGGGAACGTGTTAACCGGAGGCAGATTGATGTAATAACAGAAGAGGTTATCCCCGGCCGGAACTTGAATGTTAACGATGGTTCAATCGGTATCGTTTCCCCCTACTGCAATCATACGGAAGCGCTGCAGGAGGCTTTTAAAGGGACAACAGTAAAAGCAGCAACAGTTGATAAATTCCAGGGACAGGAAAAGGATACAATCATTCTTTGCACTGTCGACAACGAGATATCTGATTTCACTGATAGCCCCAACCGTTTGAATGTGGCAGTTTCACGTGCTGTTAATCAGCTGATTGTTGTAACTAACGGAAACAAGTACGAGAAGGACGGCAACATAAGGGATTTGATTAACTATATTCAATATAACAACCTTGAAGTCATTCAAAGTGAAATATACTCGGTTTTTGACTACCTGTACAAGAGTTATTCCAGGCAGAAAAAAGAGCTTCTTAAAAGGCAGAAAAGGGTATCCGAATACGACAGCGAGAACCTTATGTACGGTTTGATATGTGAAGTATTGAAGTCGGAACCGTTCTTGAAACTGGATGTTGTTCTGCATGTTCCGCTGAAAATGATTATTCGCGACCCACATTACCTGAATGATGAAGAAACTGCATATGCAATGAATATCCTGACACATGTTGACTTCCTGATATATGATAAACTAGGCAAACAGCCTGTTCTTGCAGTTGAGGTTGACGGATATGCTTATCATAACCAAAATAAAAAACAGGAACAGAGGGATAAACTAAAGGACGAAATATTGCATAAATATAATATCCCGATTGCCCGCTTTAAGACAAACGAAAGCAACGAGAAGAAACGGCTTGCAGAAATGTTAAGCCGGATTCTTTGCGGATAGGGAAATCAAAGATATATTGGTACAAAAGGCAAGGCCGTTATCCTCGTACAGCGGTAAGCATTTCTCCTTACCATTTTAGCTGGTGTTCGGTGCGTCACTAGCTCCAGCGTTTATCAGGTTTTAGTTCTATTAAGCAAGCCCTAAGTGCTTTATAGCTGTTATCGGACTGTAAAGAACATCCTGGGTAATATCTCAGTACCCTTTTAATTATATCTCTCATTTCCGGCTTATAGCAAAGCACTGTAGGCTTTGAGCAAAAGCCTTTATTCTCACCGAATTTGAATTCATCAAGTCGCCGGAACTCGGAAGCGACCTTTAATATCATAATATCATTACAGACAATTTACGTCAGGCTGTATTTATTGATAATTTATACAGGAGGATTTTATAAATAAACAAATAAACGTAGAATAAACATAAAAAAGATACTTATTTATTGGATAGACTTTAATCCCCATGTTGAAAATCCTGGGTCGGTATTATAATGCCTACGATGTAAATACGTGGTTATTAAAAATACATTGTAAACTTCAGAAGAGAATTATTATATGAGTAAGTTAGACTTTTATGGAACAAAATATAAAATATATCGTCAATATTACTATACCTTTACTTCATCATATCAAACATATAATTAAATTTGGATAAAAAATCAGTAAAATAAGGAGAGGCTTTATGGATAGATTACCTAAATTATTTTTTGTAATAATCGTTTTTGTTTTTATACTTGGATGCAATGTTAATAACAGTCTTAATTCGCAAAACACCTCATTTAGTTATCAACTTGTTTCAGATAAAGATTTAGGCACTATAAAAGATATGTTTTTAATTGATAACTTTTTATACTATCTTACAAAAAGCGAGCTGCGTGTTATAAACCTGGAGAGTAAAGAGGACACTCTTATTAAAAAAGTCGATAAATTAAATAAAATTTACTATACTGAGAATACTCTGTGGGTTGGATATAATCTCTTATCAGGGTCAGGTTCAAATCAACTTAAACTGAATACTTTTTTATTAAAATATGATTTAAAATCAAAGGTATTCCATGAGTTTGATAACAAATTGCTAAAGGGGTTAAGTGTAAATAGCATATTTGATAATGGACAAAATGTTTTAATTGGGACTGATGAAGGTCTATTTAATATTGAATTAAATCAAAATAAAGTCACATCACTTAAAAGTATACATAGAAGTTTCGATAAAAAGGTTATGGGCGTAATAGGTGAAAAAAATTGTATTTGGATCAGCGCGGATAACAAACTGTTTAAACTTGATAAAGAACTTAAAAATATTCAATTGTATTCTTGTCCTTGGAAAACAGTAGGTAATATTTACTTGGGAAAAGAAAAGCTATGGGTTGATGCAAAGCAGGAAAAGTTAAGAGGTGTACTTTTCCTAAATCTTAAAGACTATAAGTGGTCAGAGTTTATAGGCTCGGATTGGTCGTTAGATGATCATATAAAAGTTGGTATACAGAAAGACATTTATACTCAAGGTAATAATGAAAATTTCTCTGGGAAAGAGACAGAGACAAGTAATTATGTTGGGAAAATGTGGGTCGACAGTGAAGGTGTAGCGTGGATATACAGTAAAGGTGTCAAATGGTTTGATGATGGAAGCAACGTATGGAAAAATACTTCCCTACCCGAATTTATACCGTTACAGGTTACAGTAACAAATAATTCCAACTTGATTTTTTATGACAGAGGAGTAGTAATGTATAAAAAAACAGCGGATGAACATCAATGGATATTGAAAGATGTGAGCGCTAAAAAGGTTGGGTTTGATAACAAGCTTTTCTTTTTAAATTGTATTGAAGGAACTCTTATTTTAGATCTATCAGGTGATAAACTTCTTGATGGAATAAAGAAAACAAAGGGTGTTGAAAAAATAGTTGATAATAAAGAAAAAGCTAAAAAAGTTACAGATGATTTTTTGAAAGCTGAAAATATGACATATAATTTAATAGTAAATTTTGAAGAAGAAAAGTTTGGAAGAGAATTTTATTCGTTAATGTATTCTGTATATAGTGAATCCACTAAAAAGAATGAGACAGTATACTTTATGGTAGATAGCATGGACGGAAGCATATACAAGCTGGATCAAGACGATGATTTCGGTGATTATATTAAGTTAAAAAAATAAGCAAAGTATATATAGTAAATAATAAAGAGAGCTTCAACATCTATTTTGATTGCTGAAGCTCTCTTTGTTCAAGTTTATATCTTAAATCTTTAAATTTAAAAAAATACTTATTAAAAACTTAAAAACTATTTATATTGCTGGAATTAGATTCATTTTTTAGAGTATTAACAGGAATAATAGTATTTCCATTCATTTCAAAAACGGTCCATTCAGTACCAACTTGGTTCGTAGGAACATTAAATGTTGCAACCAAAGAGTTTCCTCGGTATACCTTGACTTCTGCATTAGAGTTCGACAATGTTGTGCTTGTGACTGAACTTCTATTTGAATAATCATGTACAGAGAATCTATATATACCGTCAATTTGTTTATAAATTGTTGTTGTTTCAGGTCCATAACTAGTTGTATCATCCAAATCCAGGTCTGCATACTTTATTCCATTACTGGTGTAATAATCTTGGGAAAAATAAACATGGAATCTGTTACTATCAGTTGATGGTCCTGTTAAATGTGAGTCAAGGTCTGATGGAATAGGGCCCCAGGTTAATATAATTCGTGTTTGACCATCTGGAATCTGGAATTACTGGTGTTATTGTTCCGTTTTGATTGTCTTGTACCATATCTCCAATTGATATAAGATTAAAATAACCTATCGAATAACCATCGCAGGTGACTTCCGCAGTGTAATTTCCTGAAGGAAGATCTGTATTATAGATACCATTTGGATTAGATAGTATTGTGCTAACGAAATCACCAGTAGTAGTGTTTATTCCCCTTCTAATGCTAATTTTTGCATTTTCAATTCCCTGGCCAGTAAATGCGTTTATGATATTTCCACCCACTGTTCCTACTCCAGACCGAGTAACCGGTATCGTTCTTAATGTGGGGTTGAAACTTTTGATTCCATCTATAACCTTAATACTCATATTCTCAGTTGAATAACCATCTGCGTTAATTATCATATTATAAGTCCCAGGAGGAAGAATCAATTCATAAGTACCATCCCCGTTAGCAACAGGATTACCATTGCTGTCAATTTCACCGGAACGGGTTGAACCAAAAATATGAATATAGGGTGGTGTAGAGTCCATTATATATGCCACAACTGATGCACCATTTATAGGAGTACCATTAACTGCATCAACTATTTTTCCCATAATTATTCCTTTAGGTAATTGTGTAGGCTGCACAGATGCTGTTGTTAATTTTGCCCTTTCTATAGCCAGCTCTGCATTTAACGTTTTATAATCTCTACCATTAAAAGTGATTAAAAAATCCTGATATGAGGACTGTGACCATCTTCCTACAACAATTTCCTTTACCTGTTCTGCTTTAAATGTTGATTTAATGGCCCATACCATAGACACTACACCTGTTACAAATGGAGCAGCCATTGAAGTACCATCCATACTTCTATACTTTTCCAAGGGAATATACGGAAGATCGCTTATCTTCTTTTCAACTACTGTACTAAATATGTCTTCACCGGGAGCGACAATATCAACGGTATTTCCCCAATTGGTGAAGTTAGATATATGATATCCGCCAGCCGCTGTTATACCTCCAAACGGAATTGTAATTGGAGGGTTATTGCCAAAGGCCCCACAATAATAAGATGTTTTTTCGATTCAGTATCAGTAATTCCGCCAAAAATACGGTTAAATTGTGCATCAATTCCTGAATTACCGGCAGCCTGAACAATTAGAAAATCATAACCTTCATTAATTAGCTTACGAACAAATGAACCCCAGTAATTAATAGAGTGTGAATTATTTGAATTTAAAACTGTTTGAATTTTGGTCTGAGTTGGGTTTCTTCCATTATTTTGTATGAAGGTATTTATAAAATTATTTAAATCAAATCCTATACTGATATTAATTACTTTTGCACCCTTCTTAAGATTCCATAGGATTCCATATTTTATATCAAAATCTTGAAAGTCCGTACCGAATGCATAGAGATTTCTATTCCAAACAAGGCCCGTAATTCCTGCATCATTATTGGATGTGGCACCTATTATACCTGCTACATGAGTTCCATGATCTGCATTATCACCTAATGAACTTAAGTTTGGAGTTATATTTCCTGCTGTATATTGCATATTCGTTTTAGGGATATTTAAATCCTCATGGTTGCCTTGAAATCCCCCGTCAATAATTCCAATATTAACTCTGCTCATATTGGTGTTACTATCCCAGGCAGAAGTTATGTTTTTAGCATGTCTATTCGCGGAGCCGATAAAGAATTGAAGGAGTATGTTCTCAATGAGAATGACTATGAGTGGCTGGGAGAAGAATACAAAAGAAAATCCAGACTTTATCCAAGAACCATTCAGGTAACAGCTAATAATGGTAAAAAGCTGAAGAAAACAGTACATGAAAAGCAGGTTATCTTTTACAGCCAAAAATATGATAAGAGGGCAAAGGCAGAACGTGCAGCTGTTATTGCAAAAGCCCATGATTTAATAGCTAACCCTGGCAAATACACAAGGGTTACTTCCCATGGTGCAGCAGGGTATGTTAAAAATATTGATTTTGACAAGGAAACCGGAGAAATATTAACTACATCAAAAACTTTAGTACTTGACTTAGAAAAACTCAAGGAAGAAGAAGCACTTGACGGCTACTATGCCATTGTTACAAGCGAACATAAGGAAAGCGCATACAAGATCATAGAGGCCTTTGGAAAATTGAAGAATCATTCCGTGTTACTAAAAGCGACCTTGAAGCCCGCCCTGTCTATGTTTCAAGAGAGGAGCACATTGAAGCACACTTTCTGACTTGTTTTATTGCGCTTGTTATTGCAAGAATACTGGAAATGAAAATGGGACATCGTTATACCATTTCACAACTGTTAGAGAGTCTAAAGAAATCCGAATGTACTAACTTGCAGGCAAATCATTATCTTTTTGACTACTAGGATGACGTTTTAAAAGACATTGGCAACGAATTTAACATTGATTTTTCAAAGAGGATACGTAGCATTGGAGAGATTAAAAATATTTTAGCCAACACAAAAAAATGAGAAATTTCGCTATGGTTTTTTGCAAAACATAAAAACCCGCTAATCACTTTTGTGAAAGGATTGCGGGCTTTTTTTATCTCATTTTACTGCAAAAGAAAAGATATAATTTTACCATCAACACCTGTGGGGGTCGAGCGCTACTGACGAAGTGCGAGGCTAGCGGCAACACCAAGGCGCTGATACTACTAACCCAGATATCGCCGGCTGCATGGCGCAACATTCTAATGAACGGGCACTACACTTTTCAGAGTGACGGCAAGATGATTGACATAGATGCGCTTGTAGCTGAGCTGAATTGGGAATGACGGAATTTTGGATAGTTCCGGCTTACAACCCCTATAGATTTAGATGAGATAATTTTAGGACTTAGTTTGTAAAATATGTATGCAATTAACATCTTCAGAATTTTTGCGGCTGAACCTGTATCTATAAGAACCTTAGATAGCTTGATAATTTCATCACCGTTGAAAAGCTCTATTTCAGCAAAGGGCAGTCCATAGTCATAATATAGTTTCATCTTACCCCTGATTCCTGTCCAATTTCTTTCTTTCACATTCAATTCTGGACGTGAAGTATGAACAACATAGTATTCCTTTTCAGGATGGATTCTGTGGAGTTGTACATATCGGCGTAATGCTCCGTTATTATCCTCACCAAACACTTCAACGAGCTGAATATCTTCTATAATCCTGTTCACCCTCCGTATGGAGTTCCTCGATGCTGTACTTGATCGCATAATTCATAATTCTTATGAGATAAGGTTATTAAAATTCAAGGTGAACTGGAAGAACAGGGGTTATACGGATGTCCAAAGCAAATATTTATCCAAAGCTGCAAGCAGTTATAGCGGCTGTATTATTCGGAGCAAGTGCTTCGAAAATCAAAGTTCCGAAAACAATTACTGCACAAACCTTTATATATAAATATTTAAATACTTTTAATTATATAAAAATACCATCTGTTTTTTTTAATAATATTGATATATAAAGGTATAGATGTTAAAAAATTATTATAAAGGAGGATTTTAAATGAAAAAAGTAAAGATATTAATATAGAGGTCGATTCTATTGCACCTCTTTAGGGAGAACATTAAGAAATGAGGTGGAAAGAGTAATGTATTTAAGGCGGTTATCGGTATTGTTACTTGCAACAATAGTTGGAATAATTCCTTTATCTGTAGTTAATGCAGCTTCTGGTTCAAATACTCCTAAAAAAAGGGTTGTAATCGTTTCCAAAAGAGAAAATAAAGTAGATACGGATACGACTCTTAAAAAGTATAAACACCAGAAATTAAAAAAATTGTCAAACTTGAATAATGCGGAAGTTGTCCTTGTTGATGATGCTGAGTTGTCAAAGTTAAAAGGTGATTGCTCCGTTCAAGTTTTTGATGATGCTTTAATTAAAGCACCAAAACCTAAAAAAGGCAAAGTAAAAAAGGCTCAATTTAGCCAAGAAAATTGAACGATAAATTTGAATTTGTAGGAGGAAATAGATAATGGAAATGGAAGATATTATTTCAGCTACTGCATCGTTAGATAACATGCGCCAAAACATGGATATGAAAAGATTAGCTAAAGAAGTATTATTAGAGAAAAATTATGTAAAATTCATGAAATCATATAAATTTACATTTTGGTTTCAATTGCTCGGTGTTCTATCAGGTTTTTTACTTCCTTCTGTTGTAATAATTATCCTTACCAAGGAAATATCCTATTTTGCTGTTGGAGCTGTAATCGGAATACCTTGGATGTGTTTATGGTTACCAATTAGTCTGTTGATGCCTCAAACGAAAATATACAGAAAATTTGCTAAATGGTTTAGAAAGAAGAATGCGACGGCTTACAACCCCTATTTGGTTTTCAAAGTGCGAAACTATAGTAATTTAGTAGCAAAGGTTAACGCTTTATGCATTCAGAAAAGACAGTCTGTCAGCTTCACCTTAAAATAACAAAACAGGGAGCGAATGCGAATGAATAGTACACTGCTTGAATTTTCAGCGGGATGCCCTCATCCTTTGGGAGCGACCCCAGATGAGAATGGAGTAAACTTTTCGGTTTTTTCAGAAAATGCAACATCCGTTCAGCTATTGTTATTTCAAAGTTGCAACGATTCGGAAGCTTCTCAGGTCATAGACTTAGATCCCATTCAAAACAGAACATTTGCAGTATGGCATATATATGTCAAAGGTCTTAAGCCTGGAAGCGCATATGCTTACAGGGTAGACGGTCCGCAAAACATCTATCAGGGACACCGGTTTAATAAAAACAAAGTTCTTATCGACCCGTACGCAAAAGGTAATTCAATCAATCTTTGGAACCGTGGTGATGCGTGTAACAGAAATGACAACCTGGCTACTTCCATGCGGAGTATCGTTGTACCTGACATTGACAGCTATGATTGGGAAGGCGACAAGCCCTTATGTATTCCGATGAAAGACACCGTCATTTACGAAATGAATGTCGGAGGATTTACCAGATCTTTAACTTCAAATGTAAAATATCCCGGTACTTTCAGTGCAGTCATTGAAAAAATATCTTATTTAAAGGATTTAGGCATTAATGCAGTAGAGCTGCTTCCTGTATTTGACTTTGACGATACTGAAATTTTGCGTTACAACAGTGAGGGCAAACCGTTAAGAAATTATTGGGGATACAGCACCATCGGTTTTTTTGCTCCGAATAACACATACTGCATCAATCCTGACGTAGGACAGCACCTAAATGAGTTTCGAGATATGGTCAAAGTTCTGCACAAAGAAGGAATTCAGGTCATCCTTGATGTCGTTTTCAATCATACCGATGAAGGCAATGAAAATGGACCGGTCATCAGTTTCAAAGGTTTTGATAACACAATATACTATATTCTTCCACCCGATGTAAAGC
>JAEZNF010000053.1 GCA_023441845.1 Bacillota bacterium
TGAAATCAATGAAAGGCGTACAGAATGGGGAATTCAGAGAAGTGGATATCCCTGCGGGAAGCAATGAGATCGGACAGCTCAGAGACGGTTACAACATGATGATTAAAGAAATACAGCAACTCATTCACCGTGTAATCACAGAGCAAAAGATTAAGAGAAAAGCCGAATTAAACGTGCTTCAGGCTCAGATCAAACCCCATTTTCTTTACAATACTCTGGAATCGATCAATTCCCTTATTTTAATGGAGGAAACAGAAGCGGCATGTAATGTTGTTGATGCACTTGGAAGCTATTACAGGCTTAGCCTTAGCAAAGGGAAAGAGATTATCACCATTGGTGAAGAAATCGAGATGGTTAAGAATTACTTGAATATACAGAAGGTGAGATATGCAGATTTGTTTTCTGTATGTTATAATTTAGATGAAAGGGCTGGCAGCTATAAGATTCTAAAACTTATTTTACAGCCATTGGTTGAAAATGCACTCTATCATGGCATTAGGGCTAAGGGAGAATACGGAGTCATCAAAATTGAGACTGAATTCTTAAAGGATCATATAAAGATTATGGTAGAAGATGACGGTGTGGGTATGTCTGAAGAAGAAATTCACCGCATTCTCGGCGGTAATATGGATACTAGAGGTTCTGGTTTTGGACTTAAGGGAACGATTGAGCGATTGCGGATTTTTTACGGGGTGGATGATTGCTTCAGTATAGAAAGTGCCAGAGGAGCAGGAACAAAGATTACGATACTTGTTCCAATTAAAGATTCGAATGGGGAAGGGAAAAATGGCTAATCTAAAAGTATTGGTTGTGGATGACGAATTTTTGATCAGGAATTACTTCAAAAAACGTATATGTTGGGAAGACCTTGGAATGGAGATTGCAGGGGAAGCATCCAGTGCCCGGGAAGCACTGGATTTGGTAGACCAAATTATTCCGGATATCATTTTTACTGATATTTGTATGCCGTTTATGGATGGAATTGAATTCAGCAAAACAGTTGTTGAAAAGTATCCGCATATAAAGATTGTAGTTGTTACGGGACACGACGAGTTTGATTATGTAAAGAGAAGCATAAAGCTTGGTATCTCCGATTTCCTCCTTAAACCGGTCAACCCTGAAGAGATAAGGAAAGTATCTCTGGAACTAAAAAGTAAGATTGAGTTGGAGCGAACGCATATCAACGAATATGAAAAAATGAAACAGCGGTTGGATGAGAGTCTGCCATATATTCAGGAGAAATTTCTTAATGAACTTCTGTCAAATGAATTGGATCAGTCGGAGATTATGGATAAGCTGAACTATTTTAAAATAGATATAAATCAACAATGCGATGCTTTTCAGACGGCGGTTATAGAGGTAGAGGCGAGCAACTCAACTAAGGGAGCACGTGAGAGGGAAGAAGAGCTGATATTGCTGGAGATGAAATGCTCCGACCTGATCAGGCAAGTATTGAGAGAGGATCAATATGTACAGGTCTTTTTTGATAACAGCAGAAAAATAGTAATATTGAGTAATAATGAGTCATTGGATCTAACCGACTGCTGTGAAACCATTAAAGCTTTGCTCATTAACCGGTGCAAGTGCTTTGCTTGCATAGGTATCGGGAACAGGGTTTACGGGCTTAAAAATATAAAGGTTAGCTACCGTGAAGCTTGCGATGCATTAAATTATAAGGTTGTAATTGGGAAAAATCAGGTTGTCAATTACAATGATATCACATACAACAGTGATCAATCATGGAGAGGCATTCCCAACAAAGGGGAAAAGCTGGATTTTTTCATTAAAACCGGGATGAAGCAAAAAGCAATAGATCTCATAGATGAACTGTTTTCAGAAAGCAGCTTTAATTTATCCACTACCATCGAAAATTTAAGGATTGAGGCTTTTGACATATTATCAGCCTGTATGCGTGTTCTGCTAGAACTGAAAGTTGACACGGTAAGCTTGTGGGAAAAAAATACTAAGCCGTATGAAGATGTGTTCAGGATAGACAATCTGATTGAAATGAAAAACTATTTAAAAAGTTTTATTGAGCAGGTTATTGATAAAATACACTGCTTCAATGAAAGAAAGGCAAACATTCTGATTACGCAAATTCAGGAATATATAGAGAAGAATATACACTATGCGGATCTTTCGCTTTCAACTATAGCCAAGCGGTTCTTTGTAAGTTCAAGCCATCTGTGCCGCTTGTTTAAGCAGGAAACAAAACAAACTGTTGTTGAATATATTACGAGAGAAAGAATGAAATGTGCCGCAAAGCTTCTTAAGGAAACGGACTTGAAAGTATATCAGATTGGGGAAATGCTGGGAATTAATGATCCCAACTATTTCAGCACTATTTTCAAGAAGTTCACGGGATTTTCGGTTAATGAATTTCGTAAGGAAAAATCGCACTCAACTGATAACTTATTTCAATAAAGAAATTATATATAAACAGCCGTATAATTGAATTTGTTGATTAGCCAAAAAGTGTTAAGGTATTGCTGGTTTTTGCTACTCTATATATTAAGGTTTAAAGATGTTTATCTATAGCGGATAAGATATGTGTATTTAATAAAAGGCACGGGCCGTCGAGGCCCTGTGCCTTTTGTCGGATTTTCCTCAGGAAATTCCGTGTTATAAAGAAAATGTGGGGAATTTTATTAAACAAATGTATTGAATTTTGAAGCAATAATCATAACGTCAGACATGCTTATTGCACCATCATTGTTCAAGTCATATGTCGGATCATACCTCGGGTTTCCTATAGTTGTGTTAAACCTATTTGCTAAAAGCATAACATCAGACATATTGATAACTCCGTCTTTATTAAAATCACCTGTGGATTTAACGGAAGTGGGAGTGCTCGTTGGTTTTTTAG
>JAEZNF010000070.1 GCA_023441845.1 Bacillota bacterium
AAGCTCCTCATCTTCATTAGACAGCCCCAGCTTATAAAGCCGTTCCAGAATATAGCCTTTTTCAGTTAAAGTCTTTTGCTCCTGATACAATTTACAGGTCACTGTGAACCATTTTGCTTCGTCTGCATCATCGTTGGCCTTGATATCAAGTGCGCCACTGTCGACCAGCGACATATACGAAGTGCTTATAACCCTCATACGCGGATCCCTGCCTACATCACCCCACGTATAAAGCTGCTCCATATATATATTGTCAATGTTTGTTTCCTCTTTCAGTTCCCTTAAAGCTGCCTCTTCCATGCTCTCATCCATATTCACAAAGCCTCCGGGAAGAGCCCACCGGCCTATGTACGGGTGATCACCCCTTTTAATCATAAGAAGCTTCAGCACTTTTTCCGGCAGTTTCCTGTAGCTCTTCTTTTCCTGGTCTGTAACCGTGAAAATCAACATGTCTACGGTAACTGAAGGCTTTTTATATTTATCTGCATCATATGCCTCCAGGAATTGTTCCTCCGTGAGTCCCTGTTTATTTGTCACTTCGGTCCTGTTCATTAGTACACCTCCCGAATTGCCGTATTTGTTATTATCGTTTTGTTAATATCATTATAATACTATTTGTATTTCGTTGTCAATACATTTTATAAAAGTTTTCAAAGGACAAAGTAATAGGAATTCAAAAGATACTGCTGCCGGTATTTGACAGTCATTTTCCACAGAATATTTTTGATTGTGCCAATAGACGTTTTTCCTTGCCTGTAATCCTCAATGCCCTTTAAAAACCTATTTCTTTCATGTTCAGATGCACTATCCTTGAAATATCCCCAAACGTGCAGCGCTGCATTTACGGAATTACCGATGGTATAATCCGCCCTGAATGCATCTTCTAATAGATTATAAAAAGGAACGGCAGGGTGATCTTCTTTATTTTTTAGCAATTTTCGGATTTCATTATAGTCTGACGGCGACCTCTCCAAGACCGAATACTTATACCTGCTCCATTCCTGTTCTAAAACTTTGATGCTGTTATTCCCTGAGGTGCAGTTTATACATTTAACAGCCGAAAGGTTCTTGTCCTTCACTTCAAGCATAATATCAATGTCTTTCCTGTCAAGGTTCTCGTAAAAGGCCATAAATTCATTGATCCGTATGCTATCGGAATGCGAACCGGCTTTCTTTCGGGAATCCTGCTGTGAATAGTGTATTTTCTGAATGCCGTCCCCCGCTTTCCATGTCTTTTGGCATTCATTAATCCAGTAAATATCGCTCTTTTGCCTGCCACAGGGATTAAGATAATTATGCAAATTATCGTAAATTACAGGCGCGCCAAGGACTTCAGATATTTCCAGTACATCACATATATTATAGGACTTGTCGTCGTTTTCCAGAACAAGTCTGTCTTTGACCCCCTTGTCCAAGCTGCGGTAATTGGATATAAACCTCTTTACAGCCTGTTTTTTATCATTATAAACACCGCCGATGTGCAGCACAACTTTATGCTCCGTCCCAACATCAAGGCATTGAAGCACCCTTGTATGGTAGTTTAAATCGGCAATAGACCTTATTACCACATCTTCATCAGGGGAGTTCAATACCGTATACTGCCCGGGGTGCATTGAAACCCTGATTTTATTTTGACGTATTTTTTCGGAAATCTGTTGGAAGCAGCGGGAAAATATATCCCACCATTTAAGCTTGTTAACAGGGCTTGAGCCGAACGGTATCAAACCTGAGCTAATCCTGAAAAGCCTTATATCATTCCTGATATTATAATCAATTATTTTTTCGAGCGAGTTTAAATTGTGCTCAATTATCTCCAATAACCTCTCTTCGCTTACATTCTTTAATAAGCAGCTCTTTTGAGCGGTATCCGGTACTCCAACTGTCAGGCATGCATATCCTATGCTCATTGAAACCTCCCTGAATTTACGGTTTTATAATAGCCATGCCCCTTAAGGTGCTTTCATTTTTAGCCATAAGTATGAGGCAGCAAACAGGGCACTGCGGCTGTTATATAGTATGTGAAATAAAAACAGCTAATATTTTAAGCGAGATTACATAGTATCCGTTTAAAATATTAGCTGAAGTCAATATAATTTTATATTTATTACGTTAACTCATGGAAGCAAGAGAACCATCCCCTTGCCTCTACAAATTCCTACACTTTGAATCCCCTTAATTTCTTCAAATAATGGTTTGCTTCTCTCAACACATGGACACTTAAAAGCGGCAGCATGACGGACCATATTTTACATTCCAGTATTCCCACTGTCCCCTGCTCCTTAAATTTGCTTATATCGTTTGTGGCAGCAATACTTTGCAACATAATACTTGTATCTGCATAAATTCTACTATTGGTATATCCTTTGCCAATTGTAGCATTCAAAGCATTAAAATGATAAAATGTACTATGCACAGATTCAAATATGTATTATGAAATTAGCGAAAGGACAGATTATAAATTATGAGGAGAAAAACAGCAAAAATAGCCCTTTTTACAATTTTGATAATAGTTGTGGGAAGTGTGTTGTATCATTATGTTTCAGGCTATGTAAAAAGCAGGCCCACACTTCAATATACATTCAATCAGGAATTGACAACCGGTATCAGCTATCCGGATACCAGTTTTGCAGTAATAAGCGATCTGCATTATTATGATAATAGTCTTGGAACCAACGGTAAGGCGTTTGAGGAATACTGCAATTCGGACCGTAAGCTTTTAGCTGATAGCGAGGAGCTTTTAAAGTTCGCAGTTCAAAATATAATACAGTCAGGCGTCAAAAATGTCCTTATAAGCGGAGACCTTACAAAGGATGGGGAATCGGTATGCCATAAGAGTGTTTCAAGCGTTCTTTCGGAGCTTGTGAAAAAGGGTATTGGGGTATATGTTGTCCCCGGCAACCATGACATTAACAACACCGAATCGATAAAATATGAAGGTGATACGGAGATTTCGGTTCCAAACATTACTTCTGCTCAATTCACCGAATTTTATAGTGATATGGGTTATAAAAATGCGATTTACAGGGATAAAAACTCACTTAGCTATGTTACAGAGCTTGAAAACAATTTATGGCTTGTAGCTTTGGATTCATGCAGGTACAGAGAAAACGTAAACGGTAAACAACCTATCGTTTCAGGTAAGTTTTCACAAAGCCAGGAAAAATGGCTTGAGGATGTACTTAAGAAGGCCAGGGATAACGGAAAAGCCGTTATTGCTTTGATGCACCACGGTGTGGTAGAGCATTGGGAAGGACAGAATAGGCTTCATTCGGGATATTTGGTGCAAGACTATAGATATATCGGAAAACTATTGGCCTCATATGGAGTAAGGCTCGTGTTTACAGGACATTATCATGCTCAGGATATCGCTATGGCAGACTATGGCGACGACGGATATATCTATGACATTGAGACAAACTCATTGGTAACATCCCCATGTTCAATTCGCTACTGCAAAATATCCAATAATGAGATAAATATAAGTTCAGCAGGTATTGCCAAATCCCTTAAACCGGATACAGATTATGCAGAAAAAGCCGATAAAATGGTGCTTGATTCAGTGGCAGCAGTAGCCTATAAAACATTGAAAAAATATTTTGTACCCGATAAAGATGCAAGGATAATATCACGCCATGTTGCAGCTGCGTTTTCTGCCCATTATTATGGAGATGAAGACATTTCTATAAAACCTGAATTTAAAGAAAATGAGCTGGGAATCTGGAGCCGTATCGCATATTCAACACAGAAATACGCTGTTAAAGGGCTATGGAATGATTCGTTTCCGGCAGATAATAACGTAACCTTGAAATTGAAATAGGGATAAGATTAAAATAATCCCTGATGACCGAAAAAAACGGATGTCAACTTCGACATCCGTTTTTATTATTAGTAGCC
>JAEZNF010000145.1 GCA_023441845.1 Bacillota bacterium
TAGCTGTTTCGGCTTTAAAACCCGAACCAATTCCCCTTGATGTAAAAGTGGTTTTGGTGGGCAGCGAGTACCTTTATCAGGTTCTTTACGAATATGATGAGGATTTCAGGAAGCTTTTTAAAGTGAAGGTTGATTTTGACGAGGAAATGGAAAGAAATGAAGAGAACATGATGAAGCTGGCACAGTTTGTAAGATCGTTCTGTATAAGGGAGAATACGCTGCATTTTGACAGAACAGGGCTTGCAAAGGTAGTTGAATACAGCTCATGGCTTGTTGAAGATCAGGCAAAGCTATCGACCAGGTTTAACGACATAGTGGAGATATTGTGTGAATCCTGTGTATGGGCTGAAATTGACGGAAGCGAACTGGTTAAAGCAGAACATGTTAAAAAGGCAGTAGATGAGAAGATTTTCAGGTCAAACAAGTATGACAAGAAGATTCTCGAAAGCTTGCAGGATGGCACCATAATGATTGATACAGAAGGAGAAGTGGTTGGACAGATAAACGGCCTTACCATAATTGACGTAGGTGATTATTCCTTCGGTAAGCCCTCAAGGATCACTTCCAACACATATATCGGTGAAAGCGGTATAGTAAATATAGAACGTGAGATAGAAATGAGCGGAACTTCACATTCAAAAGGCGTTTTGATTCTTTCGGGCTATATAGGGCAGAAATATGCGCAGGATATACCCCTTTCCTTATCGGCCAGCCTGTGTTTTGAACAACTGTACGGTGGAGTTGACGGTGACAGCGCTTCAAGTGCGGAATTGTATGCAATTCTTTCAAGTTTGGCAGAAGTTCCTATTAAACAAAGTATTGCCGTTACCGGTTCGGTTAATCAGAAGGGCGAAATACAGCCTATAGGCGGAGCTACGAGCAAAATAGAAGGCTTTTTTGAACTTTGCAAGATTCGTGGCCTTACAGGAAAACAAGGTGTGATAATCCCGCACCAGAATGTCAGGAATCTTGTTTTAAACGATGAAGTAATTGAAGCGGTTAAAAACAAAATGTTTCATATATATCCCGTTAAAACAATTGATGAGGGTATTGAGATATTAACAGGATATAAGTCGGGAGAAAGGAAAAAGGACGGAACATACGCATCTGACACCATTAATTATCTGGTATATGAAAAGTTGAAGAAATATGCACTCAAGGTTGCAAACTTTGGAAAAGACGATAAAAAGGCCAGGTAATACAGGTTAAGTTGTATGAAATATATTAAAAGGCCATTTAAAAAGCTCACCTCAAAGGTGGGCTTTTTTAATCGTATTTATAATTATATAAGGTGCTATTGATTTTTATTGTTTATAAATGGCAGCATTAGGTACAGTTAAAATATAGCTTATACTATAATTGTGCTACACCTTCAGTGGGTGCCGCGAAGGGCCCGCTTAGAAAGTGGAAGTAATATTTTAAGTGCCTTAATCATAGCGGGAAAGTTGAAGTGTTAAAATATTACACTCAAATTTCTAATTTAACAAGCAAAAAAAATATATATATGTTAAAATAATTAGCAGGAAACACAAATTTTAGGTATAATTATACTTGAGAGGGTATAAATAATGGCAAGTATTATTAAATACATTCTTTTCGATTGCATGGAAACTCTTATTGACCTGACAGAGCTTCCTACAATGCGGGATTATGCGTTCTGGGCGTACAATGGTTCAGGTGCGGAAAGCTTATGGGGGAGCTTTGAGGATTTTTATAGTGATTATATACGTGCCAGGAAGTCCATGGAAGAAAAGCTTCCCAAGTATAGGGAATATGAAATTTTAGAGAGGTTTAAGCTGGCTGCAGCTTTCAATGCAGGCTCAGATGCATTCTTAACGCCGGATGAAACAGCAAAAATGCTGTATGATAATTATTGGAGAAACTATGTATCAAAGTGCTATGTTAAGTCAGATGTCATGGAAGTGCTGCCGGAACTGTCAAAAAAGTATCATCTTGGAGTAGTATCAAATTTTATGGTTGAAAACGGCATTGAAGAACTGCTTTTAAGAAATAATATCAAGTATTACTTCAAGTTTGTTGTTACTTCAGTCAAAGAAGGTTGGCGAAAACCTTATAATGGTATTTACAATATAGCAATTGAGAAAACAGGTGTTAATAAGGACTATATAATGTTTATAGGCGATGACTATATAAATGATTATAAAGGACCGGGAAGTATAGGCATAAAGGCTGTCTTACTAGACAGAAATAATAAATATCCGCAAGTTGATAAACGGATACGGGATTTTTATCAGTTGGAAAACTACATTAGCGGAGAACCTAAAACTGTATAAAAATATGCAAGTTGGTGGTTTCATGAAAGGCGGAGTTTTTTGAGCTACACAGTCAAAAGTGGAAATAGGTTCTTACCTGGTAATGATTTGGTTTAGATAAGTTTACTTACCTAGAGGAGAAAACATGTATGAGTGTGAAAGGTGTTATGAAAAGCAAGGTGTTTTTAGCAATAATTAATTTCATAATGGTTTTGTTAATTGGATTTTTTGATTACAGGACCGGGATTGAGATGAATGTTACAATACTTTATCTAGTTCCAATATGTATTATCACGTGGTACCTGGGGGAGATTGTAGGCATTATAACGGCCGACTTATGTGCAGGGGTATACCTGGCTTCAGATTTGATAGGCAGGCATGTATACACAAACAACCTGATAGCTTGCTGGAACGCCTTAATGTATCTGGCATTTTTTTCAGTAGTTGCATATATACTTTCAAGGCTTAAGAAGACAATCCAGAGAGAGAAGAACCTGGCAAGAATAGACTTTTTGACTGATATACCCAATTTGAAGGGGTTTTATGAATTTGGAGAAAGAGAGATAGAAAAATGTAAGAGGTATAATAGAAAGCTGTCTCTTGCATATGTAGACTGCGATAATTTCAAGCAGGTAAACGATACCTGCGGTCATGAGGCTGGGGACAAGCTTTTGAAGCTGATTGCCGAAACAATACAGGATAGCATAAGGAATACAGACCTTGTAGCAAGATTAGGCGGAGATGAATTTGTTGTTATGTTTGATGAGACTGGAATTGATACAGTTCACAATGTATTGGACAGAGTCGATAAGAACCTGAAAGAGGCTGTTAAAAGGGAGAATTTTAATGTTACATTCAGCGTGGGAGTAGCAATTTTTGATAAAGTACCCGATACCCTTGAAGAAGCGGTTAAGAAAGCAGATGAACTCATGTATGCCGTAAAAAAGACCGGTAAGAATATGGTTAAATATCAGCTCCTATCATAAATTGGAGGTTGATTTTTCATCGTTTAAATATCCGCTGTAAATTCTCTTGGAAAGCCTGTTTTAATAAATTAATTTTGGGTAATTATTGTACAAACGCTATGTATTAAACTATAATATATAAATCAATATTTATGAACTAAGTACTTATATAAGAAAGATAATATAGGAATTTGGAGGGAGAAACATTTATGGTTGAGATTAAAAAGAATATTTACTGGCTGGGGCTTAAGGATTGGGAACTAAGAAAATTTCACGGGCATGAGTTATCAACCCACAGGGGTTCAGCATATAATTCTTATCTTATTAAGGATGAGAAAACCGTACTTGTTGATACGGTGTGGTACCCTTATCAGGAACAATTCGGAGAAATATTGGAAAAGGATGTCGGCCTTGAAAATATAGACATGATTGTTATTAACCACTCTGAGCCTGATCATGCGGGCAGTCTGGGCTATATAATGTCCAAAATACCGAATGTACCCATTTACTGTACAAAGAATGGGGCCAACATCTTGAAAAAGTATTTCAATAAGGAATGGAATTTCAATATTGTCAAGACAGGAGATACCATTAATATAGGAAAGTATGAGCTCGTTTTTGTAGAAATGCAGATGATACACTGGCCTGACAGCATGATGACATATGTTAAGGGAGCAGATACAGTGCTTTCAAATGACGCTTTCGGGCAGCATTATTCTTCGCCGGGATTGTTTAATGATGAGTCAGACACTTGCGAAGTTTACCAGGAGGCAATAAAGTACTACGCAAATATATTAACTCCTTTCAGCGCCCTTATTAAAAAGAAGATCGAAGAAATTAAGGCCATGAACCTGAAAATAGATATGATTGCACCTAGTCACGGAATTATCTGGAGGGACAATCCCATGCAGATTGTCGACAAGTATTATGAGTGGTCGCAGGATTACAACGAAGGGACCGTCACTATTTTTTACGATACAATGTATGATACAACAAAGAAAATGGCTGAGGCTATCGGCGAAGGCCTCATGAAAAACAATATAAGGTTTAAAATATACAACGCGGCAATTACCGATAAAAGTGACCTGATGACCGAATTGTTCAAGTCAAAAGGAATAATTGCCGGAAGCTGTACGGTAAATAACAATGTGCTGTCCTCCATTGCCATGATTCTGGAAGAAATAAAGGGCTTTAAGTTTAAAAACAAGATTGCCGCGGGTTTTGGAAGCTATGGCTGGAGTGGGGAATCACCAAAAATAATAAACCAGAAATTTGAGGATGCAGGATTAAAAGTTATTGGCGAGCCTATAAAGGTCCAATACCAGCTCACAGAAGAAGATTTGAATAAATGTATTGAGTTCGGGGAACTTTTTGCAAAACAGGTTACAGGTAACGGACAATAGACGGTGTGCTTCATCCCGAATGATTCGCATATATTAAGCAAATAACAACTAAATGATTGTGGGAGTGTCTGCAGTGGTTTCAGTATATTGCGAATACTCCCACTTTTTACGTTTTACAAAAAATACATTTATATGTTTCGCGAAAAACATTTTACATTTCTAATTCTATTTTTTCGCGATATCATAAACCTTAATTCATTGAACGCGCAACACTTCATGAAAATTCTTTCGCGCGTTCAATATAATTTAATGGTATGCCTATATTTATCCTAAATATTTGTTTGAAAATAAAAAAATAATAATATATGTGCTATAATTAAAGATAGTTATGGCAACTATCTTGCTTTTACTATAATATTGAACTATGGTGAGTTTATGGGCGATTTGAATGAATTTCTCTTGGGTTTGATCGAAGCTTTTGCAAAAGTTGGAGCGATTGGGCTTCTTACAGCGTTTTTATCGCTGATTGTTGCTTTTATATTCGATTATAAGAATATCAGAGAGGAAAAAAGCAGCTTAAGCACAGGTGTCGGAAATGCACTCTTAGTGCTGCATTCATTCATGGAACCAGGAAGGAAGCCGCAGACAGAGCAGGTCATTGTAATAAAAAAAAGGCGTACGCCTGTTGAGAAAAAGATTGCCGGAATAACAGGTGTCGACTATTATAATCTATATATCAGAGGATACAAATACCTAAAATACAAGAGATATAGTAAGTTAAAAACATTTAAAAACTACGAGTAAATAATTTCATATACTCTTTGAATTTTTTCAATGGTTGATTTATGTTTATTAGACAGTATTGGCTTAAACATTTCAAGTGTTTTTATGATTTCACCTGAGGCAAGACTGCGTGATTTTGCCGTTATTAAATGCTCCTTCAGTTTTTTACAGGAATTAATGTAGTAATTGCTCAATTCAACCGAGTTGTTTAAAGTGGACTTATATCGCTCGGGAGAATATGTGGCGATAGTTTTCAGTATCTCATAAATCATATTTATATCACTCGGTCTTACCGAAATATCACCGGAATCCCTATTCTGTGAACTCCGAAGAGCGTTGATTTTTACAACTGCGTTAAGGCTGTTGGCCAATTGTACCAAAAGTTCATTTTTTTCCATATGTATACCTGCCTGTTAGTATTGTCACTGTTATTTTATGTTAAATGAATTTATGATGTTACTTTTTATTTGAACATTTATATACATACTTGAATATAAAGCTAGAGAATATATAATTATAGATATGATAACAGACAAATTCATTCGGAGATTTATAATGGATAAAATTATTTGCGTATACAGTTCATCGAGTTGTACAATCAATAAAATATATTTTGATGCTGCTGAAGATCTAGGCAGAGAAATTGGAAAAAGAGGCGATACCATGCTGTTTGGCGGAGGTATGACCGGGCTGATGGGAGCTGCGGCAAGAGCGGTGCACAAGCATAAAGGAAAAGTAGTGGGAATTATCCCTGAAGCTCTTAATGTAAAAGGTGTGGTATATGAGTTTTGCGATGAGTTGGTTGTAACAGAAGGGATGAGAGAGAGAAAAGGTTTAATGGATTCCAGATCGGATGCCTTCATCGCTTTGCCGGGTGGATTCGGCACGCTCGAAGAGGTTTTGGAAATAATTACATTAAAACAGCTAAGGTATCATAATAAACCTGTGGTCATATTAAATACAAATGGATTTTTTGATAGGCTGCTCCAACAATTTGACTTAATAATTGAATGGAGATTTGCCAGGGAAGAATGCCGGGAACTATATTTTGTAACACAGTCGGTGGCTGAGGCTATGGACTATATATACCGTTATGTTCCGCATAACTATTGCAGTAAGTGGCTCACTGAGATAGAAGATTAAGGGAAATCCCATGTTAATTCCTTTCGCATAGGATTTGTATTTATGTTGTTTTCATAGCCATAAATTCCTTATTAAAGATAAACTACTTTATACCTTAAAATAATAAAGTAGCGAAAAATAGTGATGCTTTAACACTTTTAGCTACTTAATAAATTTAATTTTAAAGTTGTTTATCTATAACTGAGGATATAATAATATGTGTTTCTAAGGCGATCAACGCGATTTTTCAAAAAATAAGTTGATCGTTTTATTTTTGTGCTATAATATTTACTGTCGAATTTTGTTGTTTATTGTTCGTAAATTGTATTCAAAGGAGGAATGGGTAGCGCGCCTTGCCTTATGAAATGCGTTATCCATAAGCAAAATGTGGGCTATAATCTTACTTATCATATCAAATATATTTATGACGTTTGCCTGGTACGGGCACCTGCGTTTTAAAAGTACGGCACTACCGATTGTAATCATAGTAAGCTGGCTTATTGCTTTAGTGGAATACTGTTTTCAGGTACCTGCAAATAGAATAGGCAGTAAATATTTTTCTGTTACACAGCTGAAAATTATACAGGAAGTGATAACGTTAACGGTCTTTGCAGTCTTTTCTGTACTTTACCTGAAGGAAAATTTCAGGTGGAATTATCTTGTTTCTTTTCTATTTATGCTTGGGGCGGTGTTTTTTGCGTTTAAGAAGTTTTAATAATGATAATCCAATATTATAGTATATGGCCATTTTTAATGGCCATTTTCCTTTTATTTGACCAATTTAATCCCATACGTACCATAATCATTAATGATGCTTGATGTTTCGCCCTGCATGCAGTAAGTTATGAATCTGCCTATTACATCGGACTGTCCTCCGTGATTTGTAACCCCTTCCAAGAAGAAGGTAGCAAAGCCCAAAATTTGTACATATTTACGCCCATTAACCGAAAGAGTATTTACTACCGGTATGAATATGATTCTTGAACAGTGGACATTGTAAGACAGGTACGTACATGGAGGTGTGTGGTTGCATTGCTGTATAAGCTGATTTATGCAGGTTTGGGTTGTACCTGACATATTGCCTGTTTCAGTTTCAATCAGATCACCTACACTAATTGTACCGCCATATCCTTGCATCAGGTTATTCCTGTATACCGAACCGCCTGTTCCGCCAAGGGCTATTGCTGCGTAATTACCAGTTGTACCGTCGCCTCCTCCTTCTTTGAGCGTATATAAGGTGCCGTAAGAAAATGTTTGCTGAACAACTGCCAGGGGCCTGGCTCCTTTAAGAGATACTATATTTTCCACCTTTGCTTTGGCAGTTGATGATATATCGTGATTATACACATCAATTATTTTCGCAAAATATCCGTTGACAGACTTTACACC
>JAEZNF010000250.1 GCA_023441845.1 Bacillota bacterium
AATTTCTCAAAAAGTTCGTTGGTCAAGATGATAAAACTTCATAAATTAGGGCCATTTCTTTTCCGTATTCAAATCTGCATTTTTCTACAACTTATATTTTTATAAATATTCTGTAATATGACATGCAGCTGTCAGGTTATAAATGCTATACTTGGCTATATCGGCAAAAATCAAGCTTGCGAATATTTTTGCCGATAATCGAATGATTTAGAAGAGGCTTTTAATATGGAGTTTATCCCGGCAAAAACCATTATATCAAACTATACGGAAAACGATTCCTGGTTCGGAAACAACTACAATATGAATATATACAAGGGCTGTTGCCATGGATGTATTTACTGTGACAGCCGCAGTGATTGTTACAGGATAGAAAACTTTGACGAGGTAAGAGCAAAGGGACATGCAGTTGCATTAATTGAACGTGAGCTGAAATCCAAGCGCAGGAAAGGTGTAATCGGAACCGGTGCAATGAATGACCCGTATAATATCTTCGAAAAGGAATACGGGCTGACGCGGGGTGCTTTAGAGCTTATAAACCGTTACAGGTTCGGAATATCCATTGCCACAAAAAGCGACCTGATTTTGAGGGATATTGATATAATAAAGAAAATATCGGAACATTCGCCGGTCCTGATGAAGATTACAATTACAACCTCCGATGATGACCTGTGTAAAAAAATTGAGCCCAACGCAACCATATCGTCAGGAAGATTTGAAGCAGTTAAAAAGCTGTCTCAAAACGGTATTTTCACCGGGATATTGTTAATGCCGGTGCTGCCGTTTATTGAAGATACCCGCGAAAATATCGTCAGTATAATAAAGCTTGCACATGAATGCGGAGCCAGATTCATTTATCCGGCGTTTGGCGTGACATTAAGGCAGAATCAAAGAGAATGGTACTATAAGAAATTGGATGAGTATTTCCCGGCAATCAAGGATAAGTATATCAAGCACTATGGAAATGCATATAAATGCAGTTCACCCAAAGCAAAAGAACTGTGGAATTTATTTGTATATGAATGCCGTAAATATGGCATTCTCTATAAAATGGAGGATATTATTAAAAATTATAAGTCCGGGTATGGAAATACCCAGATCTCATTATTTGATTAAAAATACATATGTAATTATACGGGCTATATGCGTGTTCAATGTTAAATAAGCATATAAACCCGTATGCCATTAGCTTTGGAGGCTGCTCCTTTTAAAAATGATCTTTAACAAGCTTTTCAATGGTGTTTACATCCTTATGAACATCTAAAGGCCTGAGTGCCGGACCCTCCACAACATCTCCCTCGTAAGTGAACCTTGATCCATGGCATGGACAATCCCAGGTTTTTTCTGCAGAATTCCAGCTTAATTCGCAGCCCATATGTGTGCAGGTTGTATCCACTACATGCAAAGTGCCTTGCTCATCCCTGTATGCCCCGGCTCTCTGGCCGTTGGCTTCGATAACTTTTCCTTCTCCAGGCTTAATATCCGCATCTTTCGTGAGGGAAGAGATTTTACCCTCTATTAGCTTTTCGGCGACATTCAGATTCTCTACAATAAAGTTTTTTGCCGAAGCTGTTATTGTTTGTCTGGATGGATTGTAAACATCCTGCCATGGGCTTCTTCCTTCAACTATAAGATCCCTTAATATCATGGCGGAGGCTATACTATTAGTCATTCCCCACTTTCCATAACCTGTAGCGATATACATATTGGGGGTTTTGCTGTTGAAATGGCCTACATAGGGCACATCATCCAGAGTCATGCAGTCCTGGGTAGACCACCGGTAAGGAATGTCTTCTACCGTAAAAGTATCATTTGCATAGTCTATCAGCGCTTCATAGTGCTTTATTGTATCCTCGCCCTGCCCTGTTTTATGATGTTCACCGCCAACCAGAATTAGTTCGCCATGTCTGCTTATCTGGCTGCGAATCGATCGTCCGGGTTCCTCGGCAGTGATATACATCCCGTCGGGGTACTTTTCTTTGGCCTTAACAGCAACAACATATGACCGCTCCGAATATATCCTGGTGAAATATAAACCGGATTTATTGTAGCAGGGATAGTGTGAGGCGATTACAACTTTATCGGCGGTTACCTTTTTTCCATGGCCTGTTGTCAAAATGTATTTGCCGTTTTCTTCAATATCCACAACTCTGCTCTGTTCAAATATTTGACAGCCGTTACCGCTAATTTTTTCTGCAAGAGGCAAAAGGAACTTCCGCGGGTGAAACTGAGCTTGATTATCAAAACGCACGGCAGCCTTGACAGGAAAATGTAAAGGCAGTTCTTCCAGGTAGGTTGCTTTTATGCCCAGGGAAGAAGCTGTTTTAACCTCATCGCTTATCTTGTCGACATACTTATCCATAAGAGTATAGTCATAGGCTGACTGCGTAACATAATCGCACTCAATAGCATTTTCCTGTGCTATCTTTTCAATTACCCGGATAGCCGATTCGTTTGCATCTGCATACTGTCTGGCGAATTCCTCGCTCATTTGACTTTTTATTTTGTTGTATATTAACCCGTGCTGAGATGTGATTTTTGCTGTGGTGTGCCCGGTTGTGCCTTGCAGGATGCGGTCGGCCTCAAGTATTGCTGTTTGGGTTCCGTGC